>JBCCMR010000040.1:0-14067 GCA_039026255.1 Pseudomonadota bacterium | reverse complement strand
TCGATGATTTTTTTGACAAGCGGCAGGCCAAGCCCGGTGCCGCTGTCGCGGTGGGTCACGTAAGGCTCAAAGAGCCGCGACCGGTTCTCGGCGGGCAGCCCGCGTCCGTTGTCGGCGATGTCGATGACGCTGGCCCCTTCGTCGGTGGTCACGGTCACGCGAATCTCGGGCCTGTGGCCTTCGGGGGGTGTCTCAAGGCCCTCGATCGCCTCGCCCGCGTTTTTGATAAGGTTGGTCAGCGCCTGGTTCATCATCGTGTCGTCAAAATCCCCGGTGATCGGAACCGCGGGCATATCCAGGGTGATGTGCGTGGGAGCCACCGCCGGGCTTTGCAGGTGCACCACGTCGCGCAAAAGCTGGCTTAGGTCGTTGCGGCGCCGTTCCGGTTCGGGCATGCGGGCGAATTTCGAAAACTCGTCCACGATACGCCGTAGGTCGCCGGTTTGGCGGATGATGACGTCGGAATACTGCTCCAGATCCGCGGATTTTTCGCCCACAAGCGGCATAAACTTCCGCTTGAGTCGCTCAGCGCTCAGTTGGATGGGGGTAAGCGGGTTCTTGATCTCGTGGGCGATGCGCCGTGCCACGTCGCCCCAGGCGGCCATGCGTTGGGCGCTCACCAGGCTGGTGACGTCGTCGAAGGTGATCACGTAGCCTTCCAAGTAGCCGTCTTCGGACGTACGCACTGCCATGCGCACCAAAAGGATTTCCGGCGACCCGGCGCGGGTGAGCCGGATCTCTTCCTGGACGACATTGGTGGCCCGACCTTCCAGCTTGCCAAAAAGGCGGGCAAACTCAGGCACGGCAAGCGCGATCTCTTGGTCGCTGGCCGGGTCAAGCCCCAGAAGACGGCTCGCCGCGGTGTTCATGAGCATGATCTGACCGTCCGCGTTCAGTGCGATAACCCCGGCGGTGACACTGGTCAGAACCGAGTCAAAAAGGCGCCGGCGCCGTTCGGTGCGTTCGCCGGCGGCGCGTAAGTCGTCGTTTTGGCGTTTTACCTGGCTTGTCATGCGGTTAAAGGACCGCGACAGCATTGCGATTTCGTCGTCGCCGTCCTCTTCGCGCACCCTTGCGCCCAGGTCGCCGCCGGCGACCCGTTCCGCAGCCCCCGCCAGGCGCCCCACCGGCCGCGCCAGACGTTCTGCGTACCAAAGGCCTAGCCAGATGGCCGCCAAAATCACGATAAAGGCAAAACCCATGTAGATAAGCCCAAGATCAAATAGAAGTTGATCCCGTTCGCTTTCCATCTGGTTGTAGACGGCCACGGTTTCCTTGGTTTCGTCGAGAAGGGTCAAAAGCTCCCCGTCGACGGTGCGACTGACGTAGACGTAACGATCCGGGTAAAGCGCGAGTCGCATCAGTGCGCGGAATTCGTTGTTGTCCCAATCTTGTATGACCACGACCGATCCGGCTTCCGCGCGTCCCAAAGCGTCCCGGGTCGGAAGCTCAAAATCGAAAAGGTAGCTGCGGTCACCGCGGGCCACGATTTCCCCCGCCCCGTCGATCACAAACGCCTCTTTCAGACCGCGCTGGATGCGCCCCTGCCCCAGCGTGAGTGTGTTGCGCAATTCGCTATCGGCGGCGAGCCCGAGCACCCGGCGCTGCTGGTTGAGAAATTGCGCCAGAAGTCGGGCGTCGGTAACGAGGTCTTCGCGCTGTTCGCTTTCGTAGGCTTCAGCGGCGGCTAGACTGTTACCCACCACGTTCTGAACCCGGCTGGAAAACCAGTTCTCAAATCCGAAGTTGAGAAGAATAGTAGAGATCACCGCCACGAGGACCGTGGGCACAAGCGCCACAAAGGCAAAAACGCCCGAAAGCCGCATGTGCAGCCGTGAGCCCGCCGCGCGCCGGGACCGCGCTGCGATCAGTTGCACGATCCGGTTTGCAATCAGCGCCGCAACCACAAGGACGTAGACAAAGTCCGCCAGCAATACGAGCCGGATCACATCGTTTGACACCGACCCGTTGGTGGGGCGCAACGCCAGGTAGGTAACCACCACCAACACAGGCGCCATCAGCGTCAGCGCCAAGGACAAAACCGTCTGGACCCGGCGCCGTTTGCGCCAGGCGTTAAGCCACCTCAGAAAATTCCAAAACTGCATCTGCCCCCGCCCGTTGCCCGGACTGTGGCTGTTTTACATCATTTTCTTGGTGCGTGTCACCTGAATATCTAACTCGCGGATTTTCTTACGCAGCGTGTTGAGGTTGATGCCCAACAGCTCCGCCGTACGGATTTGATTGCCGCGGGTGGCCGACAGGCTCAGCGCGATAAGTGGCAGTTCAACTTCGCGCATGACCCGATTGTAAAGCCCCGGCGGCGGCAGCACCTCCCCGTGGAGGTCAAAGTAACGCTTAATATGGGCCTCGACGCTTGCGCTGAGCTTGTCGGACACGTGCGGTGCATTCCGGGTTTCCTGGGCGGCAAGGGACTTAAGCTCTTCGGCGACAAAAGTGCCGGACACCTCGTCTTCGGGGCAAAGCACCGTAAGCCGCTGGATAAAGTTCTTCAGGCCCCGCACATTGCCTAGCCAGGGCACCTGGCGCATCTGTTCAAGGGCCCCTTTGGACAGCGTTTTGGCGGGCATGCCCTGGGCATGCGACTCCGCCAGGAAATGGGACGCCAGATCGGGAATATCGTCGAGCCGATCGCGCAGGGGCGGCAGTGAGATAGGCATCACGTTGAGCCGGTAAAAGAGGTCTTCGCGGAACATACCCTCGTTCACCAACTGGGCCATGTTGCGGCTACTTGACGTGACAAAACGGGGATTGAGCGCGCGCAACTCCGGCGATTGGGTTAAGCCCAAAAGCTGGATCTGACCTTCAGAGGACAGCTCGCTCACCTCGTCAAGGTAGATCGTGGCGCCCTGGGCATCCGCGCTGGTTAGCGTGCTCGACAGGCTTGCCACATCGGCCGTGCCACAATTGACCCGCAAAAACTGCGCAGACGCCCGGTGCCCCAGGTCATGGAGCGCCTGGGCCAAAAGGTCTTTGCCTGTGCCGCTTTCTCCTGTGATCATGACGTTTAGGTCGGTGTTCACCACCCGCGCCACGATGCGGTAGACCTCTTGCATGGCCGTGGACCCGCCAATCAGCGGTAGATCAGAATTTCCTGGCACCGCCACAGGCGGGCGCGCGGGCTGGGCCGATTGAGTTAGCGCCTTCGACACCTTGGATAAAAGGTCGCGCAAATCAAAAGGCTTGGGCACATAATCGAAGGCCCCGGCCTCAGACGCGCGAATGGCGGTGACCACAGTATTTTGCGCCGATATCACGATCACCGGTAGCCCCGGGCGGCGTTTTAGGATCGCGGGAAGCAGGTCAAGCCCGTTGCCGTCGGGCATCATCACGTCGCTGACAACCGCGTCGCCTTCACCCTCTTCCACCCAACGCCACAAGGTCGATGTGTTGCCCGTGGCGCGCACCCGGCAACCGGCCCGCGTTAGGGCTTGGGTCAGAACGGTGCGGATCGTCCGGTCGTCGTCGGCTACAAGCACTGTGCCATCCATTGGAACGCTCCTTTTAAGTTTTCCAGACAGGCAGCCGGATCGTGAACACGGTTTTCCCAGGCTGGCTGGCGCATTCCATCAGGCCGCCGTGTCCGGCGATGATTTTGGACACCAACGGCAAACCCAATCCGCTGCCGTTGGATTTTGAGGTGACAAAGGGGTCGAAAATATCGCGGATCATTGCGTCGGGGATGCCGCGGCCGTTGTCGATGACCTCGATCTGGAGCGGCAGGTTCTCGGACCCGTGGCCCTGGACAGCAAATTTAACGCCGGAGTTGTAGCTGGTACGCAGGCGGATGCGCCCGCGTTTGCCGTCCACCGCCTCGGCAGCGTTTTTGATTAGGTTCTGCACCACCTGGAGAAGCTGATCAAAATCGCCCCCGGCCTCTGGCAGGGACGGGTCGTATTCGGCGGAAAACTCCACATGGGCAGCGAAACCCGCCTGGGCGGCCCGGGCTGCCCGGTCAAGCACGTCGTGGATATTGACCGGCGCGCGGGTGGTGGGCCGGTCATCTGCAAAGTGTTCCACTCGGTCGATAAGCTGCCCGATGCGGCGGGTTTCGGCCTCGATCAACTCGGTTAATTCCCTGTCTTCGTCGCCCGCGTTCATGGCCAAAAGTTGCGCGGCCCCCGATATGCCGGCCAGGGGATTGCGCAGTTCATGGGCCAGCATGGCCGCCATCGCCACCACAGACCGGCCCGCGCTCAGGTGCGTGAGCGACCGGCTCATCTTTTGGGCCACGCCGGTGGGTTGTATGAGCACCAAAAGGTCGGGCACTTCATCGCTCAACAGCCCCACATGCAGATTGCAGGTGATCGGCTGTGCTTCGGGAAGGCTGATCTCGACGTTGTACTGCATCAAAGACCCCTGCTTGGCGCGCGCCTGGGCCACCGTGTCGGCAATGAGCGACCCCTGGCCAAAAACCCGCGCCAGCGAACGCCCCCGCAGTTGCCGATTCGAGGTCTGGGTCAACTGTTCAGCCTGGTCATTTGACGTGACGATTTCGTCCGTTTCGCCAACTACAAACGCAGGAAAAGGCAGCATCATCCAGATCTGTTCGAAATCCACGGTCATGCGGCCCAGGCCCTGCCCCCGTTAAGCCGCATAACCAGATCAAGCACCTTGGCCGGGTCACGCTCTGTCAGGATACGGCGACGGAGATCACCGGGCGTTTGCAAGTCATCCATGTAACAGCCCAGGTGCTTGCGCGCCACGCGGTTGCCCAGTTCCGCGCCGTAAAAGGAAAGCATCGCCTCCGTGTGGGCAGCAATCATATCCAAAAGCGCGGCCCCCGTCGGCACACGGGGAGCAGGCGTCCCAAAAAGGTCGGCAGCGATTTGCGCGAGGCGCCAGGGGCGGCCCTGAGCACCGCGGCCCACCATGACCCCCGCTGCGCCCGATTGTACAAGTGCGCGCTTGGCACTGGCGCTGTCGACGACGTCGCCGTTGGCAATAACCGGGATCGAAACCGCGCCCACCACGGGCGCAATCGCGGCCCAGTCGGCGTGTCCCTTGTAGAACTGGTCGCGGGTGCGCCCGTGAACGGTCACCATAGTCACGCCCGCTGCCTCGGCGGCGCGGGCTATCTGGGCGGCGTTCCGGCTTTGGTCGTCCCAGCCCAGGCGCATCTTGACCGTCACAGGCACCTCGACGGCGCGCACAACCGCCTCGATGAGCCCGACCGCTACGTCCGGCGCGCGCATCAGCGCCGAGCCGGAATAGCCGTTTGTAACCTTCTTGGCCGGGCATCCCATGTTAATGTCGATCACCGCTGCGCCCAGGTCCGCGCAAAGCCGCGCGCAATCAGCCATCGGTCCCGCTTCGCAGCCCGCGATCTGGACCGACGTTTGCGCCGCGCCAAAACCCAACTCTGCCCGGGCTTGTGCGCTGGGTTTTTCCGCGATCATGTCGCGGGTAGCGATCATCTCGGACACTACCTGACCCGCGCCAAAGGACATCACCAAATCTCGGAATGGGCGGTCGGTGATACCCGCCAGGGGAGCGAGAAGCACCGGCGGGGAGATTGCATGATTTTTCAGCACCACCCGTTTCATGCAATTTTATTGAGCACGTTTGCCCAGGAATGCAAGGGAAAGAACAGCACGATTTGCGATTGTGACAGCCGCCCGGGATGCGCTACGCCTCGCCCATGGCAGATGAGCCCACATTGGACGCGCTGATCGTCGCCGCCGGACGCGGTAACCGGGCGGGTGGCGGAGTGCCCAAACAGTACCGCACCCTGGGTGGCACCCCAGTTATCGCGCGGACCGTGCGCGCGCTTTTGTCGCTGCCCCAAGTCACCGCCCTGCGCGTGGTAATCCACCCCGACGACCGCGCTGCTTACAAGGCCGCCCTGGCCGGGGTGGACGACCCGCGATTGCGGCAACCGGTATTCGGCGGCGCCACACGATCAGAAAGCGTGCGCGCGGGGCTGGCCGCCTGCGAGGGCACGTTTGTGATGATCCACGACGGTGCAAGGCCCCTGGTCCCACGCGATGCTTTGGAGCGTCTTTGGCAAGCGCTGCGCGGCGGTGGGGCCGGGCGCGGCGCATTCCTGGCGCTGCCGGTGACCGACGCGCTTTGGTCGGCGGAGGCAGGCGAAGCTCAGGCGCCGGTGTCCCGTGACGGGCTTTGGCAGGCACAAACACCCCAGGCTTTTGCTCTGGCTGACATCCGCGCAGCCCACGCCGCCGCCGCGGCTATGGGCGGTGCCGCGGCCGATCCCGAGGCCCCCCCTGCCCCGGCGGACGATGTAGAAACCGCGCGCGCCCACGGCATTCCTGTGGCCTTTGTGCCCGGCACCACGCGAAACCTGAAAATCACCCGGCCCGAGGACTTTGCACTCGCCGAAGCGCTTTTGGAGACGCCAATGGATATCCGCACCGGCCACGGCTTTGACGTGCATGCCTTCGGCCCAGGCGACGGCGTGACGCTCAACGGGGTGACGATCCCCTTCGAGCGCGGGCTCAAGGGCCATTCGGATGCCGATGTGGCCATGCACGTGATCACCGACGCGGTGTTCGGCGCACTCTGCGAGGGGGACATCGGCCAGTGGTTCCCCCCCTCCGAGCCGGCATGGAAAGGCGCCCCGTCGCGCATCTTTCTGGAAAAGGCGGTGGAACGAGCCGCGGCCCGGGGGTTCGTCATTAGCCACGTAGACTGCACGATCATATGCGAGGCGCCCAAGATAGGCCCCCACGCAGACGCCATGCGCGCCGCGCTCAGCCATATTATGGGGCTCGATCCCGGGCGCATTTCGGTCAAAGCGACCACAACGGAACGGTTGGGCTTTGCCGGGCGCGGAGAAGGCATCGCGGCCATGGCCACCGCCACCCTGGTGGCCCAGTGAACGGGATGCGGGCGATCACTACGGCGGGCTATGTGGGGCTTTTGCGGCCTGCCCCGGGGACCTGGGGCTCGGCGCTCGCTGTGGGCCTTGCGGTTGCGCTCCACGCGTTGGGTGGTTTTCCAACACTCCTTCTTGCGACGCTTTTGTCTTTTGCCCTGGGGCTTTGGGCCGTGGCGCGGGACACCGCGGGCGCCGCAGACCCCGACAGGTCAGAGATTGTCATCGACGAGGTGGTGGGCCAGTGGGTCACGCTCCTGCCGTTTTCTGGGCTTTTGTGGGCGCACGGGATTGGGGGGACGATCCTGCCCTGGCCCGGGCTTCTGGGCGGTTTTTTGTTCTTTCGCCTGTTCGACATTTGGAAACCCTGGCCGATCCGCGTCTTTGACCGGATGAAAACACCCTTTGGAGTGATGGCCGACGACGTGGTGGCCGGGGTGTTTGCAGCGCTGACGCTTTTGGCCACGGGCGGGATTGCCCACGGGTTTTTGCGATGACGGAGGATATGACAGACCGCGCGGCCCGTACCCTGGCGGCTTGCCGTGCCCGAGACCAACGGGTAGCCACAGCCGAAAGCTGCACCGGCGGCCTGGTCAGCGCGGCGCTGACCTCCGTGCCTGGGTCATCAGATGTGGTGACATGCGGGTTTGTGACCTACTCTAACGGGGCAAAGGTGCAGATGCTGGGCGTGGGCAGGGCCACACTCGACCGCCACGGGGCGGTGTCCAATGAGGTTGCCGCGGAAATGGCCGCAGGCGCCGTTGCCGCCAGCGACGCCCACATCGCCGTAGCTATCACTGGGATTGCAGGCCCTGGCGGCAGCGAAGCCAAGCCCGAGGGTCGGGTCTGCTTTGCCCTAGCAATCCGCGGCGGAGATGTGGCGACGTTGACACGAGATTTCGGCGCCCTGGGCCGCCACGGGGTGCGCGCAGCCAGCGCGGCATTGGCCCTGCGAGCGCTGGAAGACGGCGGCTTTGCCGCCTTGGCCTAGGGCACGCTGAACCCATTCCCAGGCGCGCCAAACGCTTATTTTACTTCACGTAAAACGCATCCTGAAATCCTGCCGAACGGGCGGCGCGCAGACCGGCCTGAGCTTCATCACCGGTGCGGAACGGGCCCAACAATATCACCTTATAGGCGCGCCCCGACCGGGAAATGGCCCGACTTGCCACTGGAAGACCCCGCCCTTGGAACCGCGCCACCGTGCGTTGGGCGTTGGCGGCATTCCCGAAGGTCCCGACCTGCACAAAACGCGCGCGAGCTTGCCCGGCAGCGGGGGAGAAAGACTTTGATGACACCGTCGTGCGCACCCGGGTGCGCGGAGCTGCGGCGACCTTGCGCACGCGGACCTGCCGTTTTACCAGGCGCCGGGGGACCGTGTTCGTCCAAACCAACGCCATTTGGGCATCGCCCTGGGGTGTGACATCGGGGTCGATGCGCGGCCCGGTGACCGTCAGCCCGTGAACGGGGTCCACGGTCTGGCTGTAGGTTGTCACCGGGGCACGGCGATTAACCGGCGCTTGCGCCGTGGCATTGGCGGCGCGGGCGGCCGCGATACGGCGCTGGCGCACCAGGTCACCCGGGTGCACCGCCTGAGGCTGACCGCGGCGGACAGGGCGCGTCGTTCTATTGACCGGCTGGGCGACAACAGGCTGGGTCACCGGGGCAACAATGACAGGCTGCGGCTGCGGTGCAGCCACCCGGGTGCGCGGCGAGGTTTCGGCCCCATCGCGAGCGGCCGCCCGCAACAGATCGCCCGGGTGTACCGATTGCGGTTTGCCACGCTGGCGTTCCGCCGCCGGCCGAGTCCGGGTCACGCGCACCGGTTGGGTGGCGGGCTGGGTGGGCGCCTGAACCACCGGCTGAGTTTGCACCTGTGGCTGCGGTGCTACCCTACGCACCACGCGCCGGGGCGCCTGGGTTTGCGGCACAGTGCGCGGGGCGACCCGTACCACACGCTGTGGCTGGCGTTGGGGCCGCGTGGCTTGCGCGGTGGCTGTGGTTGTGGCCTGGGGCTGACGACCCCCGGCTTCCGAACTGGGACCCTGCTGTGACGCGCGGATGGCAGCCAACTGGCTGGCGCTGAGCGACGGACGATTTCGAGAAGAACAAAACGCCTGGCGGCTTCGGTTGACGCGAGGCACCCAGGTTGTGCGTCCGCCGAAACCTGCGCGGATAAAGACGCACCCGCGACTGTCCACGTATTGCCGCCCATTGTAGGACGCTGGAGGAATTTCCGCCGGTCCTTGGATATTCCGAAGCGCTTGAGCCGAAACCGGCGCCCCCCCGAATGTCAACGACACCGCAGCCGCCAGCGCGGCAAGCACAATGCGCATCTTGAGCCCCCTTAAGATACCACCCCAAGTGTGCCCCCGTTCGCCCCTTGAGTCCAGCGGGGAGTATCCATCTGACGGCGCTTTTGACCCTTTATCTTGTGGTTGGCGGCTTCGGCGACCCTACCGGCGGGGTCCTAACCCTTCGCCCAGGCGTCCCGCTTCCGATAAAGTGTGGACGGCGACACGCCGAGCTGACGCGCGGCCCCCGGCACTGACCCGTTGTGTTGGGTGATCACGGCCTCAATCAGAGCCCGTTCAATCTCAGCGAGTGGCTGACCCGACCGGGCCAATAGGGTCAAGGCAGCCTCTACGTTGCCTTGGTCTTGGCCCGGTGGCAGGTGTTGGGGCTTTGGCAGCGCAACCGCCGGTTCCTCCGGAGCATTGAGCGAGCGCAAGAAATCCCCAGGCAGCATAGCAAGCGTGATTTCGGGCCCGGTGTTTAGCACCACAGCCGTACGCACCAGGTTCAAAAGCTGGCGGACGTTTCCGGGCCATGGATGGCGCGCGAAAACGCGTTTGACGTCGCGCGAAAGCCCGGTGAAGTCTTTTCGCTCTTCCCTAGCGGTCTGGGTCAGCGCCCATTGGGCGATCTCGATCACGTCGTCGCCCCGCGCCGCCAGAGGCGGAAGCAAGAGAGGCACCACGTTCAGGCGAAAGAAAAGGTCTTCTCGCAGCGCAGCTGCCGCCGCGGCGTCGTCTTGCGCGGAGCAGATCAGCCGCACATCGCGCTTGCGATCCGGCTCCGGCGACAGGTCCCCCGGCGGGAGCGAGCTTTGCAAAAAGCGCAACAAGCGCGCCTGGTTTGCGCCATCAAGCGCGGTCACATCGCTGAGGTAAAGCGTGCCGCCGTCGGCCTGATCAAGCGCCCCATGCGGGCTGTCATTTGCCCGCGGGCCGCCTGTCCCGAAAAGGCGGTGTTCTAGGGGTGCGGCTCCCTCCGCCGCGCAGTCAAGCGCCACAAAAGCGCCGCCCGAGCGGTTCGACAGGTTGTGGATTGCCTCCGCGGCCAGGCGTTTGCCGGTGCCCACGGCGCCCGACAGCATTACCGGCGCCACGGAACGGCTGATCTGAGTGATTTTGTCGTAGAGGTCGCGCATCGGTGGGCTGGAGCCCATTAACCCCTCAAAACCTAAACTGCCGACCCGCTGGGCTCGCGGGCTGACCTGGGCCGCTTGCAGGTCGGCTCGGGCGTTTTTGACCGCCGCCACCAGACGCCCATCGTCAAAAGGTTTCACCAGGAAATCAAAGGCGCCCGCCCGCATGGCGCGCACGGCACGATTAACGGACCCGTGGGCGGTGATCACGATCACCCGTAGGCCCCCGCCGGGGCCACCCCCGGGGGCGAGAGCGCCGGTCATTTGGGCCAATAGCTCCAGCCCATCGCCGTCCGGGAGAAGCAGGTCTAGAAGCACGATCCCCGGCGGCCGCCCGGCAAAAGCTGCCGCGCCCTCGGCAGCGGTGGCAGCCACGTCTACGGAAAAGCCCTCTCGCTTTAAAACAGTACTGTAGATCAGCTGAAGACTTTCAATGTCTTCGATAAGCAGGACACGCTGGCTCATGGCTTTTCCATATCTGCGACCGGGCGCGCCGTGGCCATGGAAGTGACCTCCTGGGCAAGGGCGTCGACCCGGTGGGCCAAATTTCGCACCCGATCGGCAGTCGGCGCATTTTCCGCGGCACAGTCCCCGTTCATCGTCCGAGCCATGTCTGCCACGCCGTTGGCGCCTGCGGTGCCCGCCAATGCCATCAGCCGGTGGGTCACGGGGCCTAAGACCTTGGCATTGGGCGGCTCCGCTCCGGCGCGCAACTCCGTGGCGGCCTGGGTCAGGTCGCGGGCAAGGGCCGCTAGCATGGCAGTAAAGGGTCCCGCACCCATGGCATCACGCAGGGCGGCCATCACGTCGGTATCCACCGCAGCCGCCGCGTCCAGGGCGCCGTGTTGCAAGTAACCCGCAAGCTCTGCACCGAATGCAGCAATATCGGTCAGCGGTTTGGCGATAACCCCGTCGGCGCCGGCCGCCAATATCCGCGCCCTCTGGTGGTCCATGGCAAAGGCTGTGCAGGCCACCAGCGGCATCGAGGCAAGCCGCAGATCCGCGTCCGCACGAATATCTTCGATCATCGCGGTGCCGTTGCGCCGTGGCATCTCGATATCCACAAGCGCTAGGTCAAAAGGCTGGGCGCGCAGACGCGCGGCACCCGAAATCCCATCGGTGGCAGTTTCGCAACTGGCGCCCAGGGTGCGCAGCATCTCGGTCGCGACAAAGCGGTTGGTTTCGTTGTCTTCCACCACAAGTACACGCACCCCAGAAAGGGGTTGCGCCGCAGGCGACGCGGCTGGGACGGTGACCTCTTTTGCCAAGGGCAAAGTCACCTCCGCGACTGTGCCGTCGCCTGGGCCATCGATCAACGCCACAGAGCCGCCAAATTGCAGCGCAATTTCCCGGGCAATATAGAGCCCTAGCCCCTGGCCACCCGCGTCCCCAGTGGTCGAGGTTCCGGGCAGGAACGCCCGGTCGCGCAAGGCGGATGATATGCCCGGGCCAGTGTCGACGACGTGCACCCGCACAAGGCCAGCCCCGCAAAGCGTAAATGACAAAGCGACGCGCGGTGCCACAGCGTCCAAGGGCGCATGGCGGATAGCATTTTCGAGAAGGTTCCCAAACAACCGGTCAAACGCCACAGGCGCAATGGCCAGCCGCGTGCGGTCCGGCAGCTTGTAATCCAAATCAAGCGTTACGCCCGATGCGGTTGCGCGCGGTGTCCAGCGATCCGTCAGCGCCGATGCCGCGCGCCACGCGTCGATGGTTGCGGCGACGCAGGCTTCGGGGTCCGCGTCCTCTGCCGCATCAAATGCAGTAAGGAGCCCGGCTAACGCCTTCGCCGAGGCGCGCACGCGCCCGATTTGGTCGCAATCCCCAGCCCCAGGTGCGCCCAAAAGGTCCAGACCGCCCAGGATGTCGGCAAGGGCACTTCGGATGTCATGGCGCAGAAGCTCGGATCGGGTTGGCAAGCTAGACATAGACGGCGGCGGCAAAAGGTGCGGATGGGTCCGTGATTTTTCGGCTTGGGCCTCTCTAATGCCCGTCATTTCGCTCAGGCTCAAGGGCGCGTGCGCCGCAGGACAAGACCTTGCCGTAACGGGACGCGGTCGCCTTAACGGCCGCGGGCGGTGTCGCGCGGTGTGGGTAAGGTTGGTGCCGCATCGCGGATCGCACCCGTCGCCAGGACGGCTGGGATCACTACGCGCAGGACAGGCCTACTTTCCCCAAAAAGCGCCACCTGGGCGTGCATCTTCGCCAGGTAGCCGCGGGCAACAATGAGGCCCACCGCCTCGGTTTCGATGCCGGGGCTCGGCCCATCTCTGGAAAGCCCGTCGAGGGCGACAGCGCCTAGATCGCTTGGCCCCTGCCCCCCGGGCCAACCCATCTCCACCCGCAGCGCCCCGTCACGATATGACACAGTGACCTGCAAGACCGCCGCATCCGAGGTCTGAAGCAGATATCCGCCCAGGCGCGCCAGGGCCTGCTTCACCCGTCGGGCGTCGCCCAAAACCTTTTCCGGCAAGCCCGGTTCGACGATCACATGGACAGTTGCGCCTTCCCGCTGCGCTTGCGGAGAGAGCCGGGCGGCCAACTGATCCGCAAGGGCCCGCGGATCAAAGGGTGCCCGATCAAGGGTAGCGTCGTCGTCCTCAAGTGCGGCGAAGTCCAAAATATCGCTTAGCAGCGCGTCCATCTGGCGCGCGGCCTCGGCGGCGCGATCTAGCATGCGGTCCTGCGGCCCGGGTAATCCTGGCTGCCGGGCGAGCGCGATCATACCCAAAACCCCGTTCATAGGCGTGTGCAGCTCGTGGCTCATCGTCGCCAAGAAACGCGCCTTAGAACGCTCCGCCGCTGCGGACGCGCGCAAGAGCCGCTCGGTGTCAGCGGTTTTGCGCCGCTCACGCCGGGCGTCGGCCGCGTAAAACATCACCAGCAAAAGACAGATCACTCCGGTCGCAGCCGCGAAGGCCGAAAGCTGACTGGATTTTGCCAAAAGAAGCGCGTTAGTCTGTGTCTGGGCGTCCACCTCTAGCTGCAAGAACGCGCGGTTCAGCCCGCGCAAACTGTCGCCATAAGCCCCAAGCGTCCGGCGAACCTGGGCCGCAGCGGCCTTGTCCGGCAGTTCTTGGCCCGAGCCTAGCGCCAGCGCAGTGGCCTTCAGCGTCAGGTCGCGCGTGACCCGCGAGCCAACCGACACGCCGCTGCCGGTGATCTTCTCGTCGGTGTTGGTGACGGTCACGTCAGAGCTTGCCTTGCGCAGCGACAGCACAGCGGCGGCGTCCACCGGCACGTTGCTTTCGGCATCCGCCGTGGCGCCGATGTTCTGCGTCTCTTTCGCCTCTGCGTTGATCGCGGCGAAGTCGGTGCCGTCAATGGCGGTGGCCGTGACGTCCACCTTGGCGTCGGTCTGCGTCATCGCCAGCGCGACCGCGAAGGGCGCAGCACCCGCACCAAGCGTCAGGTCGGTCTCGCCCAGCGCGTCAATGTCGACCCGGCCGGCGGCGATGCTGCTTTGCGACAGGCTGACCGTGCCCGAAGCGGCGGCGCTTTCAGGCGTGAATGACGCAGAAAGGCTCAGCCGGTCCTGCTCGTCCTCGCTTTCGGCGGCGTCGATGATCTGACCGGCGAGGTTCTCTGTCTCTTCCTCGCGGGCGCGCGCCTTCTCGTCGTGGTTCGTCTCTTGCGCGCCGTCGATGATCACCTTCGAGGTGGCATCGGCCTTGATCGTCACGCTGTCACCGCTGAGCGTGCTTCCGGTGCCGGTCACCGCAGCCCCGGTCGTGACCTTGCCCGCGATGCGGCTGGTCAGCTCCGTCTCGGCGGTGATATT
>JBCCMR010000039.1:0-14115 GCA_039026255.1 Pseudomonadota bacterium | reverse complement strand
GTTAACACCTTTCGCCGAAAAACGCCACTCAGGGGCAGAAAATAACAAACTTGTAATAAACCGCCCTACCCAATACATTTTGGGCAACTCAAAATTCGGACACGCTCTCATGCGAGCCAACCATAACACCCGGTCCCATGCAGGCCGAGGCACAACAAGCGGGATCGACACGCTGCCCCCACCGGAGGGCACTGATCTATTCGCAGCCCTCGATCTGGGGACAAATTCTTGCCGGATGCTGATCGCCCGGCCCCAAGGTTACGAATTCGAAGTGGTGGACGCCTTTTCGAAGCCCGTGCATTTGGGAAGCGGTCTTGCTGAATACGGCACCCTGGCCCCATCAGCGATCAAGCGCACGATGGGCGCACTCCGTATTTGCGGCAAAAAACTGCGCCACCACGGCGTCCGGCATTCGCGCCTTGTGGCCACGGAGGCGTGTCGCCGGGCCCGTAACGGAGCGAACTTCGTGCGCTTGGTGCACGAAGAAATCGGTCTTAATCTCGAAGTGATCGATCCCGCAGAGGAGGCGCGCCTAGCCGTGGTATCCTGTGCCCCGCATTTGGCGGGTGACGTGGATCAGCTTTTGATCGTGGATATTGGCGGTGGCTCAACGGAGCTTGTTTGGCTCGACCTGTCTCATGTGGAACCGCACAAGCGCGCCGAGGCGCTGGTGCGCCTGAACCTCAAGAACCCGGGGGCGGCGCCTGCGGGAGCGGCGCGTGTAATCGGCTGGCGATCTGTTCCACTTGGGGTCGCGACGCTAAAGGATATGTTTGCGGATGTTGAAGACGACTGCGCGAAATTCGCGCTGATGTCGTGCTGCTTTGAGGAACAGATCGACGAATTTGTGCCCTTTGACCTGGTGCCAGGCGAAAACTGCCAGATCATTGGCACCTCGGGCACCGTGACCACCGTCGCGGCGAGCCACCTGGGTCTTAGCCGATATGAGCGGTGCAAGGTCGACGGCATTTCTATGTGTAAGCAAGAGATTGACCGGGTCGTTGACAGATATCTATCCATCGGCCCAAAAGGGCGCATGAAAGCGCCCTGCATTGGGTCCGACCGGCATGAATTGATTATGTCCGGGGCGGCCATTTTGCAGGCCATACTGCGAGTTTGGCCGTCGGGCGCACTGACTGTCGCTGACCGGGGACTGCGCGAAGGGTTGCTCTTTTCGCAGATGTCTGCCGCGGGTGTTCTGGGCCGCACTCAGTAATGCCAAAAAAGGGTGGCAATTCGGGCCGGGGCCAGCGGGACCTGCGGGTGCGCGTGAAGTCCGCTAAGGGCCGCAGGCTAAGTTCTACCCGCTGGCTGGAGCGCCAACTGAACGACCCCTATGTGGCGCGCGCCAAGGCCGAAGGATACCGAGGGCGCGCGGCTTTCAAGATCGCCGAGTTGGATGACAAATACGGTTTTTTGGTGCCCGGGGCGCGTGTCCTTGATCTGGGCTGTGCGCCTGGGGGTTGGTGTCAGGTGGCGGTGTCGCGGGTGAATGCCCTGGGCGACACCCCCGGTAAACCCTGCGGGCGTGTGGTCGGTGTAGATCTGCAAGAGGTCGAACCCATCCCAGGGGCGGAGCTCCATGTGCTGGACTTTCTAGACGACGAAGCAGACGCCCAGGTCGAAACTTGGTTGGGCGGTCCGGCAGACGTGGTGATGTCGGATATGGCTGCAGCCAGTTCTGGCCACAAGCAGACGGATCATTTGCGGATTATCACCCTTTGTGAGGCGGCTGCAGACCTTGCGTTTCGCGTACTTGAGCCGGGGGGTACCTTTGTGGCCAAAGTGCTCGCCGGTGGTGCGGAGGGCGATCTGCAGGGTGAATTGAAGCGTCGCTTCACGAAAGTGGCAAATGTAAAGCCCGCCGCCAGCCGTGCAGACAGTTCCGAGAAATTTGTCGTCGCCACTGGTTACCGGGCCGCAGTTGCCTAATAGCTTCGTGCGCGGTCAATGAGGTGACGCGGCGGCTCCCCGCGCTCCACCCCGGCGATATTGGCGGCCACCACCCGGGACGCGGATTCGGGGCGGGTTTCTGACGCGATGTGGGGGGTGATCATCACCCGCGGATCGGCCCAAAAGGGGTGATCGGCGGGCAGCGGTTCGGTGCGAAAGACGTCAAGCGTTGCTGCCCCCACTTGGCCCGACACGAGCGCCGCCAGAAGCGCGTCGTCGTCGATCAATTCGCCCCGGCCAGGGTTCACAATCATCACACCTGTACGGCAGCTCGAAAGCCGCGTGGCATTCAAAAGACCCTCGGTCGCGGGCGTTCGGGGCAAAAGCGTTACCAAAATCTCCGCCTGGGCCAACGCCTGCGCAAGCCCTTCTTCGCCGTGGAAGCTATCGATTCCGGGCAGGTCTTTGGGCGAGCGCGCCCAACCGATGACCCGAAATCCGTGATCGCGGGCTTTCAGGGCACAGGCGGCGCCAAGTTCACCCAGCCCCAAAAAGCACACGGTCCGGTCCTGGGCCAACGGCGGCGCGAGTGGCACCCGGTCCCAGGTCCACGCGCCTTCGTAGGCTACAGTCCCTAGGTGGTGACGCAACACATGACCCATCACGTAGTCGACCATCCCCTGGGTCATGCCCGGGTCTACCATCCGCGCCAGCGGTTGCGTAAGCGTCGGGTTCTTCAGGAGCTTATCGGGCCCGGCCCAAAGACTTTGGATCAGTTTGACCCGGGAAAACGCGGTCAGGTCGTCGTCCTCTTTTGCAGGTGCGTAGACCATGTAGTCGACTTCGGCAGGGTCGGGAGCGTCGTTGGTAAGCGTGACCGACAGCCCTTCGGCCGCGAAGGCGCGGGTCAGCGGGGCTTCGTATTCTGGCCAAAGCGCCGGGCGCGCCCAAAAATAGACCTGCACCATCAGCGCGGCCTATGGATGTGGGCTGACTGCACCAAGCCAAAGGCCACCATCAGCACAAGCATCGCCGAACCCCCGTAGCTGACTAGGGGCAACGGAACCCCCACAACCGGGGCCAGGCCCATCACCATCGACATGTTCACGGCGAAGTAGAAAAAGAATGTCGCCCCAACCCCGATGGTCAAAAGCGCGCCGAACCTGTCGCGATTGGTGAGCGCGCTGGCAAAGCAGAAAAGAAGGATCAGGGAATACAAAACCAAGAGGGTCACCCCGCCCACAAAGCCAAACTCTTCCCCTAGCGTGGTGAAGATAAAGTCGGTGTGCTTTTCGGGCAGGAAGTTCAGCCGCTGTTGGGTTCCCTGCATAAAGCCGCGTCCGGTCATCCCTCCTGACCCAAGCGCTATCTTTGACTGGGTGATGTGGTAGCCAGACCCGAGCGGGTCCGAGGACGGGTCGATGAAGGTTTCGATGCGCTTGTACTGGTAGTCCTTGAGAAGTTGCATATCGGTCCCCTTGGTATAAAAGACCGCACTGACCAGCAGCGTCACCGAAAGGATCGCCGCCGCGAAATACCACCAGCTGACGCCAGCCACGAACATCACCACTGCCCCGCCAATTAGGATCAGGAGCGCCGTGCCCAGGTCCGGCTGTTGAAGGACCATGAAGGTCGGCAAAAGAATGAGCACGATCGGCAGCAACACCCAGAACAGGCGCGACACGCGCTTTTCGTCGAGCCAATCGTAATAGAACGCCAGCGCCATCACGACGCCGATTTTCATCAGCTCGGACGGTTGCAACGTGATAAAACCAAGGTCAAGCCACCGCTGCGCCCCTCCCCGCGATACCCCCAGGTAGGGCACCGCTAGTAAAAGCCCGATCCCTACCACGTAGGCTATCCCGCTGATTTCGCGCCAGAAACTGATAGGTATGAAGGCCATGAATGTCATTAGCCCAAAGCCCATCACAAAGCGGATGATCTGCGGTTCAGCCCAGCGATCCATGTCGCCGCCCGCCACCGAATAGAGCATCAGAAAACCCGTCGCCGCCACCGCCGTCAGCAAAAGCGCAATCGGCCAGTTAAAGTAGAGCATTTTCGAAAGCCCAGTCGGTACTGTGCGGATATTCTGTTCGAGATAGCTCATCCGGCGCTCCCGCCGCCACTTTGGCGGGAAGATATCTTTTGCCGCGGGGCCTGGTAATTCATGGTAGGCGAGAGGCGTAGCACTTCGTCCATCACGTCACGCGCGATGGGCGCTGCGGCCCTTGACCCGCCGCCCCCGTGTTCCACCACGACCGAGATCGCGTAGCGAGGATTATCGGCAGGCGCAAAAGCCACAAAAAGCGCGTGGTCGCGCCGTTCCCAAGGCAGGTCTTCGTTGCGGAAAACGCCCCGTTCGCGTTCTTCGCGGGTGATGTAACGGACTTGGCTTGTGCCGGTTTTCCCGGACATTTCTGCCCCGCGGGTGCGCAATCGCGACGCGCCTGCTGTGCCGCCCCGTTCGTTAACAACGGCAAACATGGCGTCGCGGATCAGTCCAAGGTTTTCTGGGTCCACGTCGATCGGTTCACGCCCGCGCACGGGCTGGGGACGATTGTCGATGGCATTGACCAGCCGAGGCGATATTGAAGTGCCTGTGGCCATCCGCGCGGTCATCACCGCCAGTTGTAACGGAGAAGCCAGCACAAAACCTTGGCCGATGGCCGCGTTTAGAGTGTCCCCCACAACCCAGTCGGCATCGCGGGCCTGGGCCTTCCAAGCTTTGGTCGGTGCAAGGCCACTGCGCACCGCCGGAAGCGACAAGTCATGGGCCACACCGAGCCCAAACCTGCGCGCCATGGCGGAAATATTTTCGATCCCCACCTCTTGGGCCACTTCGTAGTAATAGACGTCGCAGCTTTCTTTGAGGCTTTTCTTTAGCGACACGCGCCCGTGTCCGCCTCGGCTCCAGCAGTGGAAGCGGCGGTCTTTAACCTCTAGAAAACCGCCGCAGCGAAAGCTGGTACGGGGGGTTACAAATCCACCTTCCAGTGCCGCAAGCGCTGTGATCATTTTGAAGGTCGATCCGGGCGGGTAAGTGCCCGTTACCGCCTTGTTGAGCATGGGTTTGTACTTGTTTTCGTTTAGGGCTTTCCAGTCGGGGACCGAAATGCCGCGCACAAATTTATTCGGGTCAAACGAGGGGGCGCTTGCAAGCGTTAAAACATCGCCGTTGCGCACGTCCATGACCACAACGGACGCGCTTTGATCGCCCAAACGATCCAGCGTGAAGCGCTGCAACCGATGATCGACCGTAAGCTGCACCTCGGCGCCGGTCTGGGGCTCTTCACGGCCAAGGGTGCGCATCACGCGACCGATAGAGTTCACCTCGATCCGCTTGACACCAGCCTTGCCGCGCAAAGGGCGTTCAATCCGCTTTTCCACACCGTTTTTACCGATCTGAAAGCGCGGGATCAAAAGAAGCGGGTCGTCATCGTCGGTCTGGCGCAGATCATAGTCGCTGACGGGGCCCACGTAGCCTAGGATGTGGGCAAAGTTCTGGCCCTGGGGATAAATGCGATAGTGGCCAAGCTCAGGGTTAACCCCCGGCAGCGCGGGTGCGTTGGCGCTGACGGCGGCGATATGCGCCCAGTCCAGGTCCTGGGCCACCGTCACCGGCACAAAGGCGCGCCGCGCGCGCATCGTCTCTAGCGCCTCGGCGATGTCTTCTTCGGTGATGGGCACAATCGTGGCAAGCTTGCGCAAAACTGCTTCGGGGTCGCCCGCCTGTTCGCGCACCATCTCGATTTTATAGTTGGGTTCGTTATAGGCGATGGGTTCGCCCACCCGGTCAAAAATAAGGCCCCGAACCGGTGGGATTAGGCGGATGTTTACGCGGTTTTCTTCGGCCAGAAGGCGGAACGACTGGTTTTGCTCGACCGCGATCCGCCGCATTTGCACGCCTAGGACGGTGATCACACCAAGCTGCGCGCCCGCCAGAAGCACCGCGCGCCGGGTCAAAAGCTGCCGCAAGCGGCCGGGTTTTTGCGGGCGTCTCACAAGCGTCTCCCGTAGGCGTCGAATTCGCCGGGCTGGGGCCGTTCGAACCCGAAGCCAAATTTCAACGAGAAAACCGTAACCGGATAGGCCGCAGCGGTGAAGAGGATCAGCCAGACTTGGTCCAAGAGTCGCGGCGCTTGGGACAGGGTTAGCCCCAAAATAATATGCCCTCCCAGCACGATCCCGGCGAATATGCCCGCTACCCAAAGCCATTCTAGCCCAAAGGCGTATTCTCGAAAGGCTTGGATGTTGGCGCGCACAATTTCGGTGCCGAAGACCATAAGAAGTGTTGTCAGCCCAAGCGGCGCCATCGTCAGCACGTCGCGCATGAAGAAGACCGCAAAGATGGCCCAGACCGGTGCATATTCCGGGCAACGGATCACGTAGACCATAGTTATGCAGTAGAAGACGTCGGGCCAGGGCAGGCGACCGGCGCTCAGGTCAAACGGCACGACTTGCCACGCCACAAAGCCCAGCCCCACAGCCAGAAAAGTCGTGCGGGCGCGCCAGACCTGGAAAGGCGACACTTCACTCATTCGGTCACCCCGGTCGCGGGCCCGTCACCCGGCAGTGTTGGGCCCACAAGCCGACCCGGTTCGGCGATAGGGGCTGCAGGCAGGTGACGGATTACGCGTAAGAATTCCAGACGACGGTAATCCGCCGCCGGACGCACCCTCAGGCGGCCGTCACCGCCCACAAAAACAGTACCCACAAGAAGCCCTGGGGGAAAAACGCCGCCGTCACCGGTGGTAAAAACCCGGTCGCCTGCGGCCACCTGGTCGAGGCCCTCAACAAATTCGAGGGGGGGCAGGGGGGAGTTGTCACCTGCTGCAATACCCTTTTGGCCGCTCGGTTCGACCTCAACCGGAATACGGCTGGAACTGTCAGTGAGGAAAAGCACCCGGGACGAGTTTTCGCCCACCCCGCTGATGCGCCCCACAAGGCCCAAACCGTCCATGGCCGCCCACCCGTCCTGCACCCCGTCGTGGCGCCCAATATTGATGAGCGCCGACTGCCGGAACGGCGAGCCGCTGTCGGTCAGCACCACGCCCGTGGTGAACGTTAGCTTTGGGCTGAGTTTGACGTTGTTGAGATCAAGAAGTTTTGCGTTCTTCTGTTCGAGTTGGACAGCGGCCTCTTTCCAAGCCTTCATGCGCTGCAATTCGCGGCGCAGTTCTTGGTTTTGCTCGTAAATGCGGGCGTAGCTTTGGAAATCGCTGATCATGCGGCTGAAACGGGCGATGGGCGTGAGTGCCCATTCGAAACTCGGAACGACGCGGTCCACCACCGCCATGCGAAATCGTTCCGCGCGTGGATTGTCTATACGCCAGACAAGGAAAATCGCCACCAAAAACACGCAGATAATCGACAGGAACACCCGGCGGAGCGACCTGCGGAAATAGTCGTCGCTGTCGTTGGTGACGGCCATCGCACCCCTATCATCCGCGATTAACTATCGAAATCAATCACGTGCAGCAGTTGTTTTTCATATTCCAGTGATTTGCCAGTGCCCAGGGCGACGCAGTTCAAGCTTTCGTCAGCCACGGATATCGCAAGGCCCGTTTGTTCGCGCAGCGCCAGGTCAAGTTCGCCCAAAAGTGCCCCACCCCCGGTGAGCATGACGCCTCGGTCGACGATATCGGCGGCAAGGTCCGGCGGTGTTGATTCGAGCGCTGTCATCACCGCCTCGCAGATCTGCTGCACCGGTTCGGCGAGCGCGTCGGCGACCTGCGCCTGGGTGATCTCGATTTCCTTAGGCACCCCGTTCAAGAGGTCACGGCCGCGGATTTCCAGGCTTTGGCCGCGACCATCTTCGGGCATCCGTGCGGTGCCGATGGTGGTCTTGACCCGCTCGGCCGTGCTTTCGCCCACAAGCAGGTTCTGCTGGCGGCGCAGGTAGCTGATGATGGCTTCGTCCATTCGGTCTCCGCCCACGCGCACGGATCTTGCGTAGACGATGTCGCCCAGCGACATCACGGCCACTTCGGTCGTGCCGCCGCCGATGTCGACAACCATTGATCCGGTGGGGTCTGTGATTGGCATCCCAGCGCCGATGGCAGCGGCGATTGGTTCTGCGATGAGCCCGGCCTTGCGGGCGCCGGCGCTGAGCACCGACTGGCGGATGGCGCGCTTTTCGACCGGGGTCGCCCCGTGGGGTACGCAGACGATGACCCGCGGTTTAGTGAGCGTGGAGCGTTTATGCACCTTGCGGATGAAGTGCTTGATCATTTCTTCGGCCACGTCGAAGTCAGCGATTACCCCGTCACGCATCGGCCGGATCGCTTCGATAGAGCCGGGCGTGCGGCCCAGCATCAGCTTCGCGTCTTCGCCCACGGCCAAGACCTGCTTGACGCCGTTCTTGACGTGGTAGGCCACCACAGAGGGTTCGTTGAGGATGATGCCCTTACCCTTGACGTAGACAAGCGTATTTGCCGTGCCCAGGTCGATGGCCATGTCGGCAGAAAACAACGATGAAAGAGAGCCCAGCATTGCGGCACGTCCTTGGGTTTTGCTTTTGCGGTCCCCGCTCGATCCGGCGCGAAATCGGTTTTGAGCGGGCGCGCAGGTGTATTCACATTGAACAGTACGCGCAAATATAAGGTGGTAAAAGACTAGGCAAAATCCTGCCATTTACCGCGACTAAAACTTCTAGGGTGCGACTGTTCGTTACACATATCGAACATTTATGGGGTTATGCTGTTAGGTCAGCTTGGCCATCGCCAAAGAATCACATGGACCCGTCAAAATCGTGGACAGGGCCGCGGGCCGGGCGCTAGGGTGGCGCAGATCATTTTCGAGGATGCAATTTATGGCCAGCGCGCAAAAACCGGCGGAGTTGAAAAAATGGCTGAATGCGGCCCGGGGCGGGGCTGTGAATTTTGGCCTTTGCCTGGGGCGCAGACCCGAAGACTTGATCCTGCTTCTGGACAAGTCGAAGTCGGCGCGGGCCCTTGCCACCCAGGCCAAAGCGATAGGCGAAACAACAAAGACCTTCTTCGGGGACCTGGAGGTCGACGGCAACCGTGCGCGATTCCGCGCCGACAGCGACCCGCCCGGCGGCACCATCCCCGCCCTGCGCAAGTTCTTTGAGGCGAATAAACTGGGGTTCAAGGTTGAGTTTACGACCGACATCGCCGACGACGTGCGCGATGGGGTGGATACGGGTCGTGTGCGGGACATGGACCTGACACCTGAGCTTAAGGCGTGGCGCAAGGCGGATGCCGCTGTGGAGGCCAAAGTACGCGGTTTGATGGATGCAAAAGTGCCCGTCCCACCAAAGGCGCTGGCGCTTTGGAAAGAGCTTCGCAAGCGCGCTGCGCGAGGGGAGGAGCGGCAGTCAACCGGGCGTCTGGCGCAGGTGATGAAGCTCCTGGATGAGGCAGCCCCGAAGCCCGAAGCGCCCGAGGAAAAGGCGGCCCCGGAACCGAAGGCGGCCCCGCCCGAAGCGCCGAAGAAAGAGGAAAAGCCCGAGGCAAAGAAAGAGGCCAAACGGGACGTGGCGCCGCAGCCCAATAAGGACGCGCCCATGAATGAAGCTCCAAAGGAGCCGGCCCCGAAAGAGCGCGCCCCCAAGAAAGCGCCGCCGAAAAACAAAACGCTTGCCCTAGTGCGCCAAATGGCGTCACGCCTGAAAGGCAAGATGACACCGCTTCAGGAAAAATACCTTAAGGCCGCGGCGACCCACGCCAGACGTGGTGCTGACGACAAAGCGGCGGCTTTGCTTCGGGCGGTGCAAAAGGCCGCCTAGGGTGGCGGCCTAAACTCGCGCGGTCATGCGGCAGGAGCGGTCTTTTCCCGGCGCACGAAAAGCTTGTTAAGCGCGTTAACGTAGGCCTTAGCGCTTGCCACCACCGTGTCGGTGTCTGCGGAACTGCCGACGGCGATTTTTCCGGCCTCTTCCATGCGCACGCTGACGGTGGCTTGGGCATCGGTGCCTTCGGTTACGGCGTGCACATTATAGAGCGCAAGTTTTGCACCGTGCGGAACCACAGCTTTCACAGCGTTGAAGGTGGCATCTACGGGGCCGTCACCTGTGGCTTCAACGTTGTGTTCAACTCCGTCGACCAATAGCGTCAGGTCCGCCGTTTGGGGCCCGTCGGTCCCGCAGACCACGCGCAGCCTGCGCACCTGGATACGGTCATGCACGGCATTAGTGCCCTCGTCCGCCACCAGCGCCACGATGTCGTCGTCGAAGACTTCTTTTTTACGGTCGGCAAGCTCTTTGAAACGGACGAAGACGTCTTTGAGCTGGTTATCGGCCAGTTCATAGCCCAGGGCGCGCAGTTTAGCGCGTAAGGCCGCGCGGCCAGAGTGTTTCCCTAGCGGCAGTGAGCTTTCCGCCAGTCCTACGTCTTCGGGCCGCATAATTTCGAATGTTTCTGAGTTTTTGAGCATCCCGTCCTGGTGGATACCGCTTTCGTGGGCGAAGGCGTTTTTGCCAACAATTGCTTTGTTGAACTGCACAGCGAACCCCGAAACGGTCGCTACCCGACGCGAGATGTTCATGATGCGGGTTGCATCAACGCGGGTGCCGTAGGGCATGATGTCGTTGCGCACCTTGAGCGCCATCACCACCTCTTCAAGGGCTGTGTTTCCGGCGCGTTCGCCCAAGCCGTTGATTGTGCATTCGATTTGGCGCGCGCCTGCTTCGACCGCGGCCAGGCTGTTGGCGGTCACCATGCCCAGGTCGTTGTGGCAGTGGGTGGCAAATGTGATGGCATCCGCCCCGGGCACCCGATCAATAAGCATGGCGATCAGGTCAGCGCTTTCCCGCGGCGCAGTGTAGCCCACAGTGTCGGGAATGTTGATTGTTGTGGCGCCCGCCTTGATGGCGATCTCGATGACCCGGCAGAGGTAGTCGTGTTCCGTGCGCGTGGCATCCATCGGTGACCACTGGACATTGTCGCATAGGTTGCGCGCGTGGGTCACAGTATCATGGATCAACTCCGCCATCTGGTCCTGGTCCAAATTTGGGATCGCCCGATGGAGCGGGGATGTCCCGATAAAGGTGTGGATGCGCGGAGACCGGGCGTGGCGTACGGCATCCCAACAGCGGTCAATGTCCTTGTAGTTGGCCCGGGCCAAACCGCAGATGGTGGCGGATTGCGCCTGGCTTGCGATTTCGGATACCGCGCGAAAATCACCTTCCGAGGCGATTGGAAATCCGGCCTCGATGATGTCCACGCCCATCTGGTCGAGAAGTTCGGCGATTTCGAGCTTTTCGTCATGGGTCATTGTTGCGCCAGGGGACTGTTCGCCGTCGCGCAGGGTCGTGTCGAAGATCAAGACGTGATCTTGGGTCATAAGTTAGGTCTCGTTTGCTGTAGTGCGGGCTGCTTTGAGTGTCGGCGCGACGTGTTTTCCCCTGAGCGCGCGCGCCGGGGTCCCGACACGCTCAGAGGCGGGTTAGCAGCAGTAGGCCTAGGCCCGAAATACGGGCCTTGTTCGCGGGTGCGTCGGTATGGCGCAATAGTTCCATACATTCCTTATAAGGCCAATTTTTGTACTGAAAAGGGGTTGGTTTGGATTTGCTACGATGGTTGCCCGGGCGTCGCAGTGCCCTAGGGTTCGCGATCACCAAAGGCAATCGGAGACGAGCATGGAACGCTTGGGACAGGGGCTTCGCGCCCTGGTGATCGGATCAAGCGGCGGCATTGGGTCGGCGCTACAAAGCGCGTTGGCGTCCACGCCACAGATTGCCGAGGTAACCGGCTTGTCGCGCAGCGGTGACGGGCTGGATGTGACCGACGAAACCGCAGTGGCTCACGCAGCTGGTCGTCTTTCTGGGGAATTCCAGGTGATTGTGGTGGCGTCGGGGGGGTTGAACGTCGGTGAGCATGGGCCCGAGAAAACAATTCGAGACGTGGGCGCGGACGGGCTGCACACGCTTTTCGCGCTCAATGCCGTCGGCCCTGCGCTGTGCCTAAAGCATTTCCACGACTTCCTTCCTCGCGACCGCCCATCGTTTTTTGGTGTCCTGTCGGCGCGCGTGGGTTCGGTGGAGGATAACCGCCTCGGCGGGTGGACATCCTATCGTGCCGCCAAGGCTGCGGTTAACCAGATCATCCATACCACTGCGATCGAGATCGCGCGAAAGCGCCCCCAGGCGGTTGTGGCCGCGCTTCATCCGGGGACCGTGCAGACGGACCTGACGGCAAAATATCTCGGTCGCCACAAAAGCGTGACCCCCGCCGAGGCGGCGGAAAACCTGGTGCGCGTCATGGGTGAGCTGACGCCTTCGGACACCGGCGGCTTTTACGACTGGCGGGGTGACCGGGTGCCCTGGTAGGCGGTTTCCTTGTCAGGGGCCGTTCTGTACCTTAGCGTCACGTTATGTCCGATGCCCCCACGTTCGATATCGACCCGGTAGCCTTTCACGCGGACCCATACCCGGCCTTGGCGGCCATGCGGGCCGAAGCGCCAATTGCCTATGTGCCGCAGCTGGGTGCGACGCTTTTCACCAAACGCGATGACATCTTTTTTTGCGAGAAGAGGATTGACGTTTTTTCGTCCCGCCAGCCCGGCGGCTTGATGGATAAGCTCATGGGGCTCAACATGATGCGAAAGGACGGCGATGAACATCGCCTGGAGCGTCGTGCGACGTTCCCGGCCCTTTCGCCTCGCACTACTCGGGACGCATGGTTGCCCCGCTTCCGCGCGGCGGCGGCGGCACTTCTGGACGACCTCGCGCCCCGCGGTTCAGGCGATTTGGTGGCGGATTATGCGATGCCGCTTTCCGGCGAGGCGCTTAAGGTGATAACCGGCCTTACCAATATGGATGCGCGCGAACTCGACCGCACCAGCCAGGGTATGATCGACGGCATCGCCAACTATTCCGGGGACCCCGGTGTTGAGGCCAATTGCAACGACTGCACCGCGTCCATTGACCGCCATATCACCGAACGCATGCCTGACCTGGCCCGCACCCCGGATCTAAGCCTCCTTTCCGTGCAAATGGAGGCCGGTCTTTCGGAAGCCACAATCCGCGCGAACGTGAAGCTGGCCATATCCGGTGGCCAAAACGAGCCCCGCGATGCCATCGCAGGCGCCGCGTGGGGACTGATGACCCATCCTGACGAACTGGCCAAGGTGCGTGCAGGTGACGTGACGTGGCGCGCGGTTTTTGAAGAATATGCTCGGTGGATAAGCCCAATTGGTATGAGCCCGCGGCGCGTCGACCGGGTAGACACCTATGCAGGCGTGACATTTGATCCCGATGAGCGTGTCTTTTTTATGTTTTCCAGCGCCAACCGGGATGAAGATGTATTTGAGGCCCCAGACAGGTTTTCCGTTGCCAGGGACACGGGTCCCGCGATCCCCTTTGGTGCGGGCCCGCATTTTTGTGCTGGTGCCGCAGCGAGCCGAGCGCTGATTGCAGATGTGGCCTTGCCGATGCTGTTTGATCGTCTGCCGGGGTTACGTCTTGCCCTGGGATGCGCGCCACGCTTTGCAGGATGGGCGTTCCGCGGACTGACGGTGCTACCGGCGGAATGGGACACCTAACCGCCGCATTGTCGACGCTGGCTGGGGCGCCCATATAAAGAAGATGCTCAAACTTAGCCCGATCATACTTGCCGTTCTTTGGGGGCTTATCGGTTATCGGTTTTCCGTGTGGCGCACGCGCCGGGAACTCGATGAGAAATCCACCCAGTTGGCCGACCCAATCCTAAAGGTCCACTGCGACGCCATGGCTCGCGCGCTGAAAGTGGATCGGATCGCGGTCCATATCTACGAGATTGAGCCTGTGAACGGGCTCGCGGCGCCGGACGGGCGTATCTTCATTACCCGCGGCTTCTTTCGAAAATACCGGTCTGGCCAGGTCAGCGCTGAGGAGATGGCCAGTGTGATCGCCCACGAGCTAGGCCATGTGGCGCTGGGCCATTCGAAGCGTCGTATGGTTGATTTTTCGGGTCAAAACGCGATCCGGATGGCGCTTGGCATGGTGCTAGCGCGGTTTTTGCCTGGCGTCGGCTGGATCATCGCCAACGCGCTGACGCGATTGATTTCGGCTAAGCTGTCGCGGTCGGACGAATACGAGGCGGACGCCTATGCGGCGGCTCTCTTGACGAAGGCTGGGATCGGCACGGGCCCCCAAAAGGCCCTATTTCAAAAGCTTGAAGGACTAGTTGGCGCATCCGGGCAGCCTCTGGCATGGCTGGCCAGCCACCCCTCCACCGCCGACCGCATCGCCGCCATCGAGAAGATGGAAACCCGCTGGGT
>JBCCMR010000038.1:0-14124 GCA_039026255.1 Pseudomonadota bacterium | reverse complement strand
CTGCGGTGCGGCAGAGCCGCCGCCGATCCGTTCCATCAGAAGCGTCACCGTTTCGTCGACCATGCGTTCCGCGCGTTGGCGCACGGTGGTCAGGTCATAGGCCCCCCAGGCGGCCGCGGGGACATCGTCATATCCAACGACGATTACGTCGTCGGGTATGCGTATGGCCATGTGCGCGCGCAATTCGTCCATGACCGCAAAGGCCATATGGTCGTTAGCCACAAAAAGCGCGTCTGGCGGCGCATCGGTGTCAAACATCTGCCGGGCGGCTGCGGTGGCAGAAGCCAGGTCAAAGTCACCGGCCCCGCGCGCGTCGATGGTGCGCCCTGCCTGGGCCAGGCCCGCGCGAAAGCCCGCCTCTCGGTCCCGTTGGGTCGAGGCGCCATCCCACCCGGCGATGTAGCCAATCCGGTCTGGGGCGTGGGCCATCAGAAAATCCGCCACCGCAACGCCGCCGGCGCGGTTGTCGGACGTCACGGTGCTAACGCCTGCACCGCCGCCGGATCGGTTAAACATTACGAGAGGGATACCGGCTGCGCGCGCCCGTTCCGCCAGGTGAGACCCGAGCGCAACCGAAGCCGCAACAATGCCGTCTACCTGATAGTCCAGCATTTGCGCCACGACGGCGTCGGTATCTTCCTCCGCGTTTGACGCCAGAAAGACCATCACATGGTATCCTTCGGCCTGGAGCGCGCGGCTTAGCTGTTGGAGAGCCACCGGGTAAAATTGATTGTCTAGGTAGGCCACCACAAGCCCGATGATCCGCGACCGCCCGGTAATAAGTGACCGGGCCAGCACGTTCGGGCGGTAGCCAAGTTCTTCGGCGGCGCGGCGCACCTTGGCGGCGGTTTTGGCAGATGCCGACGCGCCGGGGGTGAAGACCCGGCTCACCGCCGACTGACTGACCCCGGCGCGCCGGGCCACGTCGATAGAGGTCACCTTGGCTGGCATCAGGGCCGGGTCCTTTGGCAAGCGCGGGTCCGATCATGGGCAAAATGAGGTGGCCGCGGTGCGGTTTCGCTGGGGGGGTGGGGGGCGTCTTGTTTTTGGACTTTGGGGCCGCGGCGCGCGGGTGATTTGAGTATTTGGCCAGAGAAGAAGGACCGCGCAGTGGCGCTAAGGTGCGCAAGCGTTGGGTATGCGGTGGGCATCCAGATGGCATTCTCCCCACTGCCTGCGCCGGGGGCGGGTGCGATTGGGCGGCCGCAAAGACGCAGAGGAGAGCCGGCGGCCATTAGTCTGCGGTCCAGCCGCCGTCCACCAGGATATGGGTTCCGGTGATCAGCGCGCTGGCGTCCGAGGCCAAAAAGACCGCTGCGCCCATGATGTCTTCTACCTCGCCCACGCGGCCGAGTTTGATCTTTTCGGTCACCCATGCGGCCAGGTCCGGGCGCGCGAATGTGGGGGCGGTGAGCGGTGTCAGGACGAAAGTCGGGCAGATCGTGTTTACGCGAACCCCTTTTGGGCCCCATTCTATGGCCATAGCTTTGGTGTAGCCTTCGACCGCATGTTTTGTGCCGCAGTAGACCGCCCTTTCCTGGCCCCCCACGTGGGCCATTTGACTGCTGATCTGGATGATGGAGCCTGGGCGCCCGGCTTCGATGAGCCCCTTGGCGACTGCCTGGGCCAGGAAATAGGCGCCCTTGGCGTTGAGCCCGGTGACCGCGTCGAAATCCGTCTCCGAGGTCTCGATGGCGGGGCTGTGGCGGGCAAGCCCCGCGCTGTTGACCAGGATGTCGAAGGGACCCAGGCGGGCGACCTCTGCGGCGGTGGCGGCCACGTCAGCCGCGTCCATCGTTGCGGCGTGGGCTTGCCATCCCTCGGCGGCCATAGCGTCTGCCAGGGCAGTGAGTTTATCCATGGAGCGCGCGGCCAGCGTGACCTCGGCCCCATGTTCGGCCAATGCCACCGCGCAGCCGAGGCCGATACCGCTTGACGCACCGGTAACCAGGGCGCGTTTGCCGTCCAGGCGAAAACTTGGCGTCCGAGGCAGGTTCATGGGGCGGCTCCTTCGTAACTGGCGGGTTCGATGCCATCGAAGGCGGGCACCGGCGGGTAGGGGATGCCACGGAAGGGAGGGAAATCCCGGTAGCGTTTTTCGCGGTCCGAGAACGGCTCTGCCGGGGTGTCATTCGGGCGCAGGAGCGTGAGCCGCCGGGGCATATAACCAGCAATGTAGCGTGCCGGTTCTTCGCGCCAGGTCAGGTTCATGGCTGCCCTTTTTGGGAAGAACCACATTTCGTGATAGGGCAGATTGTCATGCACCCACCAGGCCAGGTCGCGCCAGTCCCTACCCGCGTCATACTGGTCCGCAAACCAGGGGATCACGATGCAGGCGCAGGCGCCCATGCGGCCGCGGTCGTCGCGGCGGTCCCAGATATGGCCTGCGAAATTGGCGGGGTTTTGGGCGCATTTCTGCGGCTTCACCGCGGTTGCGCCGAAATGGTTCAACTCGGCAGAGCGAAACGAGGAGCGGACTGCGATCGGCCCGAAGGTTTCAACGATAGGGTCGAGGAGGTCCCGGCAAAGGTGCTGGCCCGCGGCGATGGCTAGATCAGGGTCGTCGGGGATATTTTGGATACCGTGGAAGGCCGCGATTTCCGAGTAGAGGAAGTCACGCATGAAGAAATGGCGCGACAGGCGCACCCGGCCCAGGGTCTCGAGCGATACGTATGACCGCGGGCGCTGCATCAGGGCGCCTGCTGGGGCCTGAGGGATCGGGTGTGCGGGTGCATTACTCTGCCGCATCCCGGTAGGGGGCGGGCGCGCCGTAGGGCACGTTTACCCCGCCGTAGCGGCGCACGCGCACGTTGCACTGTTCCGCGTGGCCGACAAAACCTTCGAGCATGCAAAGCCGCGATCCGTATTCCCCTACCAGGGTGGCGGCTTCGTCCGTGAGCACCTTTTGGTAGCTGTGGGTCTTCAGGAATTTGCCCACCCAGAGCCCGCCCGTGTAGCGACCGGCTTTTTTGGTGGGTAGCGTGTGGTTGGTGCCGATGACCTTGTCGCCGTTGGCCACGTTTGTGCGCGGACCAAGGAAAAGCGCCCCGTAGCAGGTCATGTTGTCCAGGAACCAGTCATCGCGGTCGGTCATGACCTGCACATGTTCGGACGCGATGTCGTCGGCCACCTGAAGCATTTCGTCATAGGTGTCGCAGAGGATTACCTCGCCGTATTCGTCCCAACTGACCCGGGCGGTGTCGGCGGTCGGCAGCATCGACAGCAAGCGGTCGATTTCTTGCAGCGTGTCTTCGGCCAGCTTGCGAGAATTGGTGACCATTACTGCGGGGCTGTTGTAGCCGTGTTCCGCCTGGCCCAAGAGGTCGGTGGCGCACAACTCCCCGTCGACGGTGTCGTCGGCGATCACCATGGTTTCGGTCGGGCCCGCGAAAAGGTCGATGCCCACGCGGCCATAAAGCTGGCGTTTTGCTTCGGCCACAAAGGCGTTGCCGGGCCCTACGAGCATATGCACCGGGTCGAGCGTCTGGGTGCCGAGCGCCATCGCCCCCACCGCCTGGATGCCGCCCAGGCACAAGATCTCGTGGGCGCCGCCTTCCTTCATGGCGGCGACAATGGCCGGGTGGGGTTTGCCGTCCACCGGCGGGGCGCTTGCCACGATCCGCGGCACCCCGGCCACGCTGGCTGTCAGGACCGACATGTGGGCGCTGGCCACCATGGGAAACTTGCCGCCGGGCACGTAACAGCCCACTGACTGCACCGGGATGTTGCGGTGGCCCAGGATAACCCCGGGGATGGTTTCCACCTCCACATCGGTCATCGACGCCCGCTGGGCCTTGGCAAAGCTGCGGATCTGGTCCTGGGCGAAGCGGATGTCGCGCATTTCCTGGGTGGTCACCTGTTGCATCGCCGCTTCGATTTCGCTGTCGCTAAGCCGGAAGGCGTCGGGCGTGTAGCCGTCGAATTTCTGGCTCAGGTCACGTACGGCCGCGTCACCCCGGGACGAGATGTCCGCGAGCGTCGCCTCGACGACGGCGCGCACTTGGGCGTCGTCCTGGGCGCGTTCCTCTTCGGTTTTGGCGGTTTTTAGATAGGTGATGGCCATGCCTAGTCTCCTTCGTGGCCTTCTGGTTTCGGCGGCGTTACATCGCCCCGGTCGTAATTTTCCCAGCCTTTGCCGTCGAAGACGTCGACGCCCAACTGGTGCAGGACCGAGGCCAAGTCAACGCTGACCGGGTTGTCTTTGATGCGCCCGTCTTCGATACGCCAGAAATCCATGTAGGGGATGCGGACCCGTTTGCCGGTGGCGCTGATGCCCATAAAGGGACCAGAATGCGTGGCTTCGATATGCCCAAAACAGGCGGCCCATGCGCCGTCGGCCATGAAGTGTTCGGTTTTGTAGTCCCGTTCCGTGAACGCCGCGCGCAGGGGCAGCTGCCAGTTGCGCCGAAACTCCGTCAGGCCCTTTTTCATGCCCGAGCCGTAATTCCCGCGCCAGGTGAAATCCTCGTGGAAGTAGTCGGTCATGTTATTGCCGTTTGCGGCCAGTCCGACTTCCATGGCTTTCACTACAGCCAGAGATTCGGCACTCTTTTTGGCGTGCGCGTCGTCACTCATGAATGTCTCCGGTTTTGGGGGCGCGGGTTCAGTCGAGGCGCGCGCCGGTCTTCACATCGAAGGCGTGGCAGATCTCGGCAGGGATAGTAACCGAAACCGGATCGCCAATTTCGGCGCGGTAGTCCTTAGGCGCGCGTACTGATACGAGTTCGCGCCCTACTCGGAAGGTCACCATGGTAGCGTCGCCCAAAAGCTCGAGCGTGTAGACCTTAGCGTTGGCTTCGCCTTCGGTAGAGAGCGCAGCATCTTCCGCCCGGAAGCCCAGGGTCATGGGCCCGTCGGGAACCGACAGTCCTGGCACACGGATATTGTCTGCCTCAAAAACGCCGCCGTTGGCCTTACCCTCTACAAGGTTCATGGCGGGGTTGCCGATAAAGCTGGCGACAAATGCGTTGGCGGGGCGATCGTAGATTTCGGTCGGCGTTCCGACCTGTTGTACGATGCCTTTTTCCATGACCACCACCCGGTCAGCCAGGGTCATCGCCTCGATCTGGTCGTGGGTCACGTAGATTGTCGTGACCTTAAGCTCGTGGCTCAGGTTTTTGATCTGTGCTCGGGTGGATACACGCAATTTCGCGTCAAGGTTAGAAAGTGGCTCATCCATCAAGAAAACATTCGGTTCGCGAACAATGGCGCGGGCAAGTGCCACCCGCTGCCGTTGGCCGCCCGAGAGTTCTGCCGGACGCCGGTGAAGAAATTCGCCCAACTCCACCATCTCAACGGCGCGGTTGATGCGGTTTTCGTGGGTCGACGGGTCCACCTTGCGCACCTTCAGGGGAAAGCGGATATTTTCGTAGACATTCATGTTGGGATAAAGCGCGTAGGACTGGAACACCATGGCCACATCGCGGTCTTTGGGGTCTAGGTTGTTAACCACCTCCCCGTCGATCAAAATCTCGCCTTCGCTGATTTCTTCGAGCCCAGCGATCATGCGCATTGTTGTTGTCTTGCCGCAGCCTGAGGGACCCAAAAGCACTAGAAATTCCTGATCAGCGATGGTCAGGTCAAAGTTGTGCACGCCCACGAAGCTGCCCCAGCGTTTCGACAGGTTTCGCAGTTGAATTTCGGCCATCGGTCATCCCCCCGGAATCGACACGGCCACCATGGCCGCTCCGCCCGAGACTAGACACGCGCAGGGTGGGGTGGCAAGAGAGTATTGCAAACGTATGCAAGAGGCCGCGGATGATCGATGCCCACCACCACCTCTGGGACCTGAATGCGGTCCATTACCCCTGGATATTGGACGAAACCCCCCGGTTTTTCGGAGACCACGCACCAATCCGGCGCAACTATCTGTTGCCGGAACTGCGGTCCGACGCCCGGCGCCACGGGGGGACGGGGTCGGTGCATATCCAGGTGGGTGCGGCCGACCCCATGGAAGAGGCCGCTTGGGTCGATCTTATCGCCCGGGACACGCCAAGCTGGCCGATGGTGCAAGTGGCGTTCGCGGATCTGACGGCGCCGGGCCGGGACCGGGCGCTTGATGCGCTTGGCCGTTTGCCAAGCGTCGTGGGCGTGCGCCAGATTGTCGGGCGCAGCCCGGCAGAGGACGCGGCCACAGGTACAAATGACCTGCTTAAAAACCCCGCCTTTTTGGATGGGCTGCAGGCGGTGGCCGCCCGCGGTTGGCGGTTCGATTTACAGCTGATCCCAGAACTAATGCCCGCCACGGCGGCGATCCTTCGCCGGGTGCCAGAGCTTCCGGTGGCGCTGTGCCACGCGGGATCACCCCACAACCGCACGCCCGATGGACTGCGAGACTGGGCTTCTGCGCTGCAAGAGTTGAGTGCGCTGCCCAATGTGACCTGCAAGCTGTCTGGTTTGGGGATGTTCGACCACAGTTGGACGCCCGAACGGCTGACACCAATTGTGGATACGCTGCTAGAGCAGTTTGGCCCGGATCGGCTGATGTTTGGGTCGAACTTCCCGGTGTGCAGTCTTAGCAGCGATTACACGACACTGGTTTGGGCGCTTCTGGATCTGGTGCCCAAAGACGCCCATGATGCGGTGTTTCATGCGACTGCCGCTCGGTTTTATGGGCTGCACTAGGGGCCACAAATCGATTGGAGTGTGACCCAGTCTGCGTCGGTCATTCCTGGGCGGTAGGTTGATCGCGCAGGATCCCCGGCAATGAGCCCCGCTACGGCGCCTTCGGGGGCATTAAGGGCGCGGGCAAACGGAGCAGATGTGAGTTCGGCAGTCGCAAATGCCGCCAGGAGTGCTGCGTCAGGCGGCAAATCGCCTGGGCTAGTCAGTTGCGACCGGGCAAATGCCGCCAACGCGTTGTCAGGCAGTTTGCCGGTGGCCAGGAAGGTCAGCGTAGCGCGGGTTCCGATGTGGCGGAATAGCCGCCGCATAGGGTCGCTTTGGCCGTTGCGGGCCTGCTCCATCAGTACAAAGCCCGCGGCCACTTCTGGCCCGGCGTGGTCTTCCAAAAGCGTGCGGTCGATCAGAATATGTCCGCCAGGCAAGTGCGCAGAAAAGTGGCTACCGAGGTCCACCACATGGACCCGCCCGCCCCCAGGTAGAAGCCAGCGTTCGAACCGGTGGAGCGCGTCCGTCGCGGCTACGTTGGCGCAGGGCCGCCCGGTTAAGCGTGCCGCTTGTGCCAGCACCGCTTCGCCGATTTCTTCGGCCTTGGCGCTGGGCAGAACCCGTGTGGCGTAGTCGGCGCTTACACCTGGCAGCCAGAACACTGCTAGCGCAAGCACCGCAGCGGTCAGGCCACCGCGCAGCCACCAGCGCAGGCGCCCGGGATGGGGTGCGCGGCGGCGGTTGGCCGCGCGCACCCGGGTGATGGCGTCGACCATGGCTTCGTCTTCGATTTCAAGCGCTTCGCCTGACCCCTGGTCGGGGGCGTAGATCGCGGGCAGTTGCCCCGGGTTGCGGATACGGATTGCCGCGAGCGACCAGTGGGTCAGCGGTTTACCGTTGGCGTCCGACAAAACCAAAGACGCGGCGCCAAAAGAAACGATGACCTCGCGTCTTTGGGCGCCAGGACCTTCGCGCCAAAGCCCGAGGGACTCCAGCCGCGTGTATTCGGGTAATGCGGTTTCTGCCATGCCTCAATCCGCCCGGTTTTCCGGTGCTTTGTCTGGCAACCTATCGCGCCCTTACCGCGGCGCCTAGGAAAATCTCATCCGTGGCGGCGTGGGCGCGCGCGCATCGTCAGACCGCCTTGGCGATGCGGCGCAGTTCAAACTTTTGGATTTTGCCGGTGGAGGTTTTGGGCAGTTCTTGGAAAAGCACCCGCTTGGGCGTCTTGAACCCGGCAAGCTGACTGCGGCAGTGGGCGATTATGTCATCCTCGCTGGCGTTGGCGCCCTCTTTGACCTCTAGGAAGGCGCAGGGCACTTCGCCCCATTTTTCGTCGGGCTTTGCCACGACGGCGCACAAAAGGACCGCGGGGTGCGCCATGAGCACATTCTCTACCTCGACTGAGGACACGTTTTCTCCGCCCGAGATGATAATGTCCTTCATCCGGTCGGTGATGCGGATGTAGCCGTCGGGTTCGCGCACGGCGATGTCGCCGGATCGGAAATATCCGCCCGCGAACGCCTCGTCGCTGGCGGCTTCGTTTTTGAGGTATCCTTTCATGACACAGTTGCCACGGATCACCACCTCGCCGACGGTTTTGCCATCGCGGGGTACAGGCTGGCGGGTGTCTGCGTCGACGACGTCGATATCATCCATCATGGGGTAGGGAATGCCGATGCGGGCCATAAGGTTGTAGCGGTCCGCGGGGTCAAGCGCTGCCCAGTCCTCGGGCTGGTAGCATTCGGTGACGTGGCCGTACGTTTCTGTGAGACCGTACACCTGCATGATGCGGATGCCGAGCGCTTCGGCCCCTTTGATGGTCGCCGGACTTGGCGCGGCCCCGGCGGTCAGTCCGTTCACCTTATGCGAAAAGCTGCGGCGGTCTTCTGGGCGGGCGTTGATGAGCGTGTTATAGACAATCGGGGCGCCGCCGAGGTGGGTGATGCCTTCGTCGGCAATTGCGTCGAAGATGGCCTTGGCGGTGATGTCCCGGCAACAGGTGATCTGGCCGCCCAGCATGGGCATCATCCAGCTGTGGCACCAACCGTTGCAGTGGAAAAGCGGCACAATGGTCAAAAACTTGGGCGTAAGCCCGGTTTCCCAGCTGACCGCCGTGCCGAGCGTCATCAGATAGGCGCCGCGGTGATGGTAGACGACGCCCTTCGGGCGCCCGGTGGTCCCCGAGGTGTAATTGAGAGCGATGCTGTCCCATTCGTCTTCAGGCATATGCCAGGCGAAGCTTGGGTCGCCGCCTGCGATCAGGTCTTCGTAGACAGGCAAGGCACCAGTGGCTGGGAAGCTTGCGCCGTCGTCGGGCACTTCGATCAGTTCGGGACCGGTGCCGTCCATCATCGCTTTGGCCTCTTGCGCCACAGATAGAAACTGCGGATCGACCAAAGCAAGCTTGGCCTCCCCGTGGGCGAAGATATAGGCAATGGTGTCCGCATCGAGGCGCGTGTTGATGGTGTTAAGTACCGCGCCGCAGGCGGGCACTGCAAAGCCCGCCTCCACCGCTGCGGGAATATTGGGCAGGATAGTAGACACCACATCGCCTGGGGCGATCCCGCGCGCCGCTAGGGCCGACGCCAAGCGCGTCACCCGGTCGTGGAGTGCCGCGTAGCTGTGGCGGGTGTCCCCGTAGACCAACGCGTCACGCGCCGCAAAGACCTGCGCGGCTCGGCGCAAATGACTTAGCGGGGTCATCGGCACGAAATTCGCCGGGCGCTTGCCCAAGCCGGTTTCATCAGCCATGGATGCCATGGGGCTCCCTCCACACGGTATGTTCGGGCCGTGAAACTAGGGGCGTTCGCCGCAGGTGTCGAGGTTCAAGACATGCAAGACAGGGCAGGGGTGATCGCGGGCGCAGCCTTTATGGTGGGCGGTATGGCGATCATCGGACTGATCGACAATTTCGTCAAAGAGATCGCCGCCGAGGCTGGGCTTTGGCAGTTCCACCTGACCCGGTCGGCCATGGTCTGCGCGGCCATCCCTGTGATCGCCTGGGGGCTGGGCGTGTCGCTTATCCCGCGTCGTAAGCTGGGCGTTTTGCTGCGGTCGATCTTCGGCGCGCTTTCGATGGCGGTCTATTTCGGCGCGCTGGGTGTGATGCCTATTGCCCAGGTTGGGGCAGGGCTCTTCACGGCGCCAATTTTTGTGCTGGTCCTGTCTGTGGTTTTTTTCGGCCAAGGGGTCGGCGTGGTGCGGGTGATTGCCGCTGCGGTGGGATTTGCAGGCGTTTTGCTTGTGCTGCAACCGGACCTGCGGGCCTTGGAACTGGCGGTGGTGCTGCCGATGGCTGCGGGGCTGACCTGGGCGCTCACGGCGCTGACGACCCGGCACCTGTGCGAGGGAGAGCATGTGCTGACGCTTCTTTTTGGGTTCTTTGCGACGCTCGGCGTGGTGGGCGCGTTAGGGCTTTGGGCCATGGCAGTGGGGCTGGGCGACGGGCAGAGCTTTGCCACCCGCGGCTGGGTCGCCCCAACCGGTGCTTTTTGGTTCTGGACCGGCATCCAGGCGGCGGGTTCGCTTTTGGCGGTGAGTATGCTGACGCGTGCCTACCAACTGGGCGAGACGTCTTATATCGCGCCCTTTGAGTATTCGTTCCTCGTTTTCGCCGGGACTTGGGGGTTTCTCATCAACGATGAGGTTTTGGGCCCTGGGGCGCTGTTGGGCGTTGGGCTTATTATATTAGCTGGCGGGGTTATCGCCTGGCGCAGCGGTGACAGAACCGAGAAAGAAGCTCCTGTGCGGGATGGGGAGGCGCAGGGCGGTGCCGGAGCCGAAGAGCAGGGAGCCCCAAAGGTCGGGCTATGATCGTATCTTATGGGCGGCGTTACATCTTTATCCACATTCCAAAGACCGGCGGTACGTCCCTAGCTTTGGCCTTGGAAAGTCGCGCCATGGCCGATGACGTGATGGTGGGCGATACGCCCAAGGCGCGCCGCCGCCGTCGCCGGGTGCGGGATGTGCCTACAAGCGGGCGGCTTTGGAAACATTCCCGTTTGGGAGATATCTATGGGCTGGTGGATCAAGATCAGATAGACAATTTTTTCGTCTTTACGCTCATCCGCAACCCCTGGGACCGTGTGGTGAGCTACTATCATTGGCTGCGTTGTCAGGACTTTGCCCACCCGATGGTGGGCCTCGCGCAACGGCTCGACTTTCCGGATTTTCTGGCTGATCCAGGCGTTGCCCGGTCCTTCAAAAATGACGCCGCTGGGTCCTATGTCACCGACCGCTTAGGCCAAGAAAAATGTGATCTTTTCCTGCGTCTAGAACATCTGGATCAGGACGTTGCCCGGCTTGAGGACGCCCTTGGAGTATCGGTCGCCCCCCTGCCCCACGCCAATCGGTCGTCCCGGGCGGGCGATTACCGCAGCTACTACAGCGATGCAGACGCGGCCCGGGTTGAGGCGCTTTTTGCCGCCGATGTGGCGCGCTTTGGCTATCGGTTCTGATCGGGAAAGGTTGATCTTGAGCCCGCGAGGTGTCAAAGAAAACTGACAGTTTGCGACACGCCCGTGGGAGACGCCATGCTTGATCGAAAAGACACCCCGGCCCCCGCCGAGGGTTCTCACGCAGACGGGTTTGCCGCTGAAAAGGCCCGCGCCAGCGCGTGGTTTCGCCAGTTGCGCGACGATATCGTGGCAGCGTTCGAAGGGATGGAAAAAACCGCCGAAAAGGACGGTGACCCCGGTCGCTTTGAGCTACGCGAAACCCAGCGCGAAGGGGGCGCCGGAGGCGGAGGCCTTATGTCGGTCATGCGCGGTGGCCGGGTGTTCGAAAAGGTGGGCGTGAACGTATCAGCGGTGCACGGTGCGCTAAGCGCTCGAGCTCAGACGGCCATGGCTGCCCAAAAGGGTATGCCCGGGATGGCCGATGATCCGCGTTTTTGGGCGTCAGGCATTTCGCTGGTGGCCCATATGCAAAATCCCCATGTGCCGGCAGTCCATATGAACACGCGCATGTTCTGGACCCCGCACGGGTGGTGGTTCGGCGGCGGCGCAGACCTTAATCCGTGCATCGAATACGCCGAAGATACGGCCCATTTTCACGGCGCGCTGCGCGCCCGCTGCGACAGCCACGATGGCGCCTACTACGATCGGTTTAAAGCCTGGGCGGATGACTATTTTTACATACCTCACCGGGGGCGCGCGCGGGGTGTGGGCGGCATCTTTTTTGACGACCTGAATACTGGTGCCTGGGAAGCTGATTTTGCGTTCACCAAAGACGTGGGGCGCGCCTTTTTGGAGGCTTACGCACCTCTTGTAACGCGGCGCCGGGACATACCCTGGACCGATGCCGACCGCGACACGCAACTGCGCCACCGTGGGCTATATGCGGAATATAACCTTGTCTATGATCGCGGAACAAAGTTTGGCCTGGAAACCGGGCATGATCCCGACGCGGTGTTGATGAGCTTGCCGCCTTTGGCCAAGTGGGTCTAGGCCCCGGCCCCAGTAGCATCGGCTGGCCCCGAGCACCGAGCTCAGCCCGAGTGCCGGCCCACCCTCCAACCGCCTTGGGGTGTATACGCTCATTGGTGGGTCGGTGGCTGAGGCCGCGCGGCATTTTCGTCCTTTAAGCGGCCTGCTGCCCGTCTTATGTGAGGGGCATGAGACGCTTTATCCCCGGAATGAAATCCCCTCCCGTCGTTAATGTTGTGCGCCTAAGCGGTGCCATTGCCGCGGGCGGTCGCTTTGGGGGCGCGACGCTTTCTGACGCGGCTTTGGCGCCGATTTTGGCGCGGGCCTTTGGGAAAGGAAAGCCGAGGGCGGTGGCTCTTGCGCTTAATTCGCCTGGGGGATCGCCGGTGCAGTCATCGCTCATTGGCGCGCGCATACGGCGGCTGGCGGACGAAAAGGGCGTGCCCGTGGTGGCCTTTTGCGAAGACGTGGCCGCGTCCGGCGGTTATTGGCTGGCTTGTGCAGCTGATGAAATATTTGTCGACCCTAGCTCGGTTGTGGGCTCTATCGGTGTAATATCTGCCAGCTTTGGGTTCCACGAGCTTTTGGCCAAGCAGGGGGTCGAGCGGCGGGTGCATACGGCGGGGGAAGACAAATCGCTTCTAGATCCGTTTCGGCCCGAACGACCGGAGGATGTGGCCCGGCTTAAGGACCTGCAACGCGTGATCCATGGCAACTTTATCGACCATGTTAAAACCCGCCGGGGCGGGCGCCTGGCGGAACGCGATCTTTTCACGGGGGAAATCTGGGTCGGTCAGAACGCCGTCGACGTTGGATTGGCTGACCATGTGGGCCACCTGGTGCCGGTGATGCAGGCCCGATTTGGCGAGGATGTTCGCTTTAACGTGATCGGTTCGCGTCGGTCGCTGGCATCCCGCTTGGGCTTTGGCGCCGCGATCGGTGACGTGCTAGGCCATGTGGAAGATCGCGCGCTTTGGGCGCGTTACGGGCTGTGATCCGATGGTCAAAATCGTCACCTTTTTTCTGATCTTTATTATCATCCTGGCGATGTTTGGCCGCCTTAAGCTGCCCAGGCTGCGCAATCCGTTACGCAAGGGGCTGCTTCAGGCCGGGGCGAAGTGCAAATCCTGTGGGCGCTATTCGCTCACTGGGGAGCCATGCCCTTGCAGGAAAACGTGATGGAGTATCGCGCGGCCCTTGTAACCGGCGGCGGCAAGCGCCTGGGTGCGGCCATGGCACGGCGCTTAGCGGAGCGGGGCACCGCCGTGGCGGTGCACTACGCCACCAGTTCCCAGGGGGCCGAGGCGGTGGCGGAGGAGGCCCGCGCGCTGGGCGTGGAGGCCGTGACCTTGCAGGCCGATCTATTGGTTGAAGATGACATGGCGACCCTGGTGAGGCGCGCTGCCGACGCCCTAGGCTCGCCGCTTGATGTATTAATCAACAACGCCTCCATTTTCGAATACGATGTGCTGGAAACTGCGACGCGGGAAAGCTGGGACCGGCACATCAACTCCAACCTGCGGGCGCCTTTTGTCCTGACCCAGGCGTTTGCTGCCCAGGTTCCGCGGGGCGCCCGGGACGCCGCCGGGGAGCCGGTAGCCAAATCGGTTGTCATCAACATGCTTGACCAGCGAGTGCGCAAGCTCACGCCAGAGTTTATGACCTACACCATCGCCAAGATGGGTCTCTGGGCCTTTACTCAGACCGCCGCCAGAGGCTTGGCGCCGGATATCCGCGTTAACGGGATCGGCCCGGGCCCAACCTTGCAGGGCGGGCGACAGTCGGCAGACCACTTCGCAAAGCAGCGGGCGGCCACAGTGCTGGGCCGTGGGGCGAACCCCTATGAGATCTGTCACGCGATGGATTTCTTGCTCGATTCGCCAGCTATGACTGGCCAGCTTTTGTGCATCGACGGCGGTCAACATCTGGGTTGGGTCACCCCCGATATTCAGGGTGTCGAATAGCTTCCCTTAGGTAAGGCGCTGTCGGTTTTCCACCGGACTGACAAAGGTAAACAAATCGTAACGAATTCCTTAACGAAAACAGGACTTTGCGGTGCGACGATATTTTTATTTCTTGAAATCAG
>JBCCMR010000037.1:0-14195 GCA_039026255.1 Pseudomonadota bacterium | reverse complement strand
TGCCGCCCAGCCGACCGGCGGTGCTGTCCGCCAGATCGGCAGCTTTCGGGGCTTTAATGCTTGAGTCGTTTTCGCCCATTTCCACCGGGGTGACGGCCTCTTCCAGGTCGTCGATGGTCTTGACGATGCCGTAGGCTGGCCCTGCGGTGTGTTCGATGTCCGAATGGCGCACCAGGTCGCCGAAGACCTGGATATAGCCTAGATCGTCGTCGTTGTGGGCGCCGCCACCGTTCCCCTGGTCCGAGTAGAGCGCGATCAGGCTCGCGTCGAGCACGCCGTCCCCGTCCGTGTCCCCGTAGGTGATGTAGCGGATCTGCGTGGTGTGACCTTCGATGATAAGCCGGTCGCCCTCGGACCGGTCAAAGTCCATTACCATGTCGCGCTGACCGATCACATCCACCCAGTGGTCGTGGAGCTTGTCGTTCTCGCCCGCGACCCCGTGCCAGCGGATTGTTCCGTCGCTGTTGGTGTGTTCTTCCAGATAGCGGGCTTTCCCGTTGATGAGCGTTTGGAAATAGAAGATGTCCGCGCCGGACCCACCCCAGAGCCCGTCATCCCCCGGAATGGGCTGATCGGGGTAAAGCTTCCCGTTGGTGAGTTCGTTATAGGGGTCGCCTTCGTCCCGGTCGGGGTCGTACTTGATCAGCCCCTCGCGGCCATCGGCCTGGCTGATCAGAAGGTCGTTGCCCGCCCCGCCGTAGAGCTTGTCCTCGCCGTGGCCGCCGTCGAGGATGTCGTCCCCCGTCGCCCCGTAGAGTTTGTCATTGCCGTAGCCGCCTTGCAGGATGTCGTCCCCGCCGCGCCCCTTGATCATGTCGTCGCCTTCGCGCCCGTTGATCCCGTCGTCGCCGGTTGTGCCATCAAGCGTGTTGTCCCGGCGGTTGCCGTCGCTCAGCGCCACGTCCCGCATGATGTGGCCGTGGTGGCTGATACCGTAGGACATGGCGACCATCTTCATGGTCTCCGACCCGTGATGAAGTTGCGACAGGCCGGGCATCAGGTCTTCCGTTGCCAGCATCCTGTCGGCCATGGCGGCCATCATCGGATCGTCGTGGGCGGCCAATTCAATGGCTTCCTCGGCGGTGATCTGCCCGTCTAGGATAACCACATCGCGCACTTCACCGTTGAGGCGGCTGTGGGCGTCGTCGGTCTGGTCGTTCCGCCAGGACCGGCTGGCCCCCACGGTCAGCGAATAGTCGTTTTCTTCGATGCCGCCTTTGAACTCTGGCAGGGCCGCGGCAAGGCTGCCATTGAGCCAAATGAACATGCCTGCGTCGCCGAAGCTGACCGAGATGTGGTAGTCCGTGTCTTCGGCAAGGATAAGCCGCGGCACCGTTAGCCAGGCGTCGTCATCCGCCTGATCCAGGTGCACCTGAAGCTTGCCGTCGCGCACCCAAATGCCAAAGCCGCCGCCGTCGCCCAGCCCGCTGCCGTCCTTGGCCACCAGGGCCTGGAGCCCAAAAAGCTGATCCAGCTTGAAGCCGAAGGACACCGTGGCGTTCGCAAGCTCCAGCTTGCGCATGTGCCCCGCGTCCATGTAATCGCCGCTGCCCCCGGCAAAGCTGTGGGTGCCCGGCAACTGGTAGACAGCACCGTTCGCGATACTGTCGTAGTTGCGCCCGCTGTCATAGCCGCCTGGGCCCTTGATCTTGCCCGCCGAAGTAGCCCCATGGCTGGGAGTTATCGCCTCGTCCAGGTCGTCGATGGTTTTGACGATACCGTAGGCTGGCGCGGCGTCGGTTTCGATGTCCGAGAGCTTTACCAGATCGCCGTAGACGCGGATATAGCCCAGGTCGTCGTTGGCGTGGGCGCCGCCGCCCGAACCCTGGTTTGAGTAGAGCGCGATGGTCGAGTAATCCATCACCCCGTCGCTGTTCTGGTCGCCGTAGCTTATCCAGCGGATTTCGGTGGTGTGGCCTTCGATAACGATCCGGTCGCCTTCGGCACGGCTGTAGTCCATCACGTAGTCGGTGTGGCCGATCTTATCGACCCAGTGGTCATGGAGCTTGTCGTTTTCGCCAGCGACCCCGTGCCAGCGAATGCTGCCGTCGTCGTTGGTGTGCTTTTGGATATACCGCTCTTTGCCGTTGATGAGCGTCTGGAAATAAAAGATGTCCGCCCCGGCACCGCCCCATAGGGCGTCATCGCCCGGGATCGGCTGATCAGGGTAAAGCTTGCCGTTGGTGAGTTCGTTATAAGGGTCGCCTTCGTCCCGGTCGGGGTCGTAAGCGATCAGCCCCTCGCGCCCGTCGGACCGCGAAATCAGCAGGTCATTGCCCGCCCCACCGTAAAGGCGATCCTCCCCGTGTCCGCCATCGAGCACGTCGCGCCCCGCTGCGCCATAGAGCTTGTCATTGCCGTACCCACCCTGGAGCACGTCCGACCCCTTGGCGCCTTTGATGACGTCGTCGCCGGCCATTCCGTTGATGCCGTCGGCCCCGTCGGTGCCGGTGAGGTTGTTGTCCTGGCGGTTGCCCATGGCCATAGTCAACGCCATCGGCATGCCCCCGTGGCCGCCGTGCCCGTGCCCGTGGCCGCCAAAGCCGTAGTCCATGGCAATGTCGCGCAGGGTGTCGCTGCCGTGATGCAATTGCGCCAGGCCCGGGGCCAGGTCCTCCATCATCAGCGCCATGCGCGCCTGCGTGCCCATCATCTGATCCGTCAGCCCCGCCACATCTGCGGCATCTTCGGCGTTCAACTGGCGTTCAAACAGGACCAGGTCCGAAACCGTCCCCTTCATCAGGCTGTGAGGCGCGTCGGTTTGGCTGTCGCGCCAGGCCCGCGAGCCGCCCACCAGCAGGCTATTGGCATTGTCGCCTAGGCCCACGGCCCAGGTCGGCTCTGCCGCGGCAAGGCTGCCGTTGAGCCAGATCATCAGTCCGTCGGCCCCGAAGCTGACCGAGATGTGGTATTCGGTGTCCTCCGCCAGGATGGTCTGCGGCACCCGCAGAGTGTAGGAGCCGTCGTCGCTGTCCTGGCTGACCATCAGCTGGCCGTCTTTTACCCAGACTGTGAACGATCCTGCGTCATGGCCGCTGGCATCCTTCGAAAACAGCGCCTGGGTACCGTAAAGCTGATCCAGCGAAAACGCCATCGACACGGTCATATTGGCAGCCTCCCAACGGGCGCGGTGCCCATGGTCGAGATACGAGCCGTCTTGCCCCGTGAGCGTGTGCTCGCGGGTGTTGCGCCAAAGAATGTCCATGTCCGCCAGTGCCATGATGTTCTCCGTCCATCGTTTTTTGCCAGTCGCCGTTAACCTGAATGGTGACCGTGTCGATTCCGGGGCAGTTTGACCCTTTTGCGCGAACAACTGTTTAACGTTTGCGCAACAAAGGGCCGGACCTGCTCCACTTATGATTGTCGTTTCTGAATAGCCGCGAGACGAAATTTGACAAAGCAACAATTCTAGCCGAACGCAAAATTTCGCCTAATGTCAGATATTTAGAGCGGATTTCTGCCGAAGTACTTTGGTGGGTTGCCGCAAAGACTTGGAATTGTGGGAAATAGGTAACTCCACTGTAAGGCGCAGAATGTCTTTGTGGCAAAACTGCGGCAAAGCGCTTAGAGGAGACATCCGCGCCTCCTGACGCGAAAGGAATGACCATGGCTGACCCGCGCGTGTCGGTAATCCCCGGCGACGGGATCGGTGTCGAGGTGACCGAGGCGGCGCTTGCGGTGGTTGATGCTGCTTTGGGCACCCAGGGCGTCGCGCTTACCTACCAAACCATTGCCGGCGGGGCGGGGTATTTCCAGGAAACCGGCAAGGACATCGAACCGGGCGGGGAGGCCCGCGCCGGTGAGGCAGATGCGATCTTTTTGGGGGCAATTGGGCTCCCTACGGTGCGCCATGCTGACGGAACCGAAATATCCCCCCACCTGCGCCTTCGGGATCGTTATGGTCTTTATGCCGGGGTACGTCCTGTGAAAGCGTATCCTACCGCGCCCCAGCGCCTGGCAGATCCCCGCGCGGCGGGTATTGATCTGGTGATTTTGCGTGAAAGCACGGAGGGGCTGTTTTATTCGGCCGCTGTCCATGGACGCAGTCGCGAAGAAGACGACGCCGTCTACGACACCTTGCGCATATCAGGCGATGTGTCCCGGCGGCTTTTTCGGTTTGGGTTTGACCTGGCCGCCCGCCGCCGCGGACGCATTACCTGCGTGGACAAGGCGAACGTTTTTCGGTCCATGGCCTTTTTTCGGGACCTTTTCGATGCCGAGGCCGCCGCCAATCCCGGGCTGACGGCCGACCATGCCTACGTGGATGCTATGGCGCTTAATCTGGTGCGGGAGCCATGGGACTATGACGTGCTGGTGATGGAGAATATGTTCGGCGACATCCTAAGTGACCTGGCGGGGGGGCTTGTCGGCGGCATGGGTATGGCCGCTTGCGGCGAGATCGGCGACGAAATCGGGCTCTTCCAACCGGCGCATGGATCGGCGCCGGATATTATCGGCCAGGATGCGGCCAACCCTCTGGCGGCGATCTTGTCTGGAGCGCTCATGCTGGACGATCTGGCGCGCCGTGGGGCTGGCGACCGATATGGAGCCGCTGCGGGTGCAATCAATCGGGCTGTGGACGCAGGCTTTTCCGAAGGTGCCATCCGCCCAAAAGAGTTCGGCGGCCCCATGGGCACCCGTGCTGTGGCCGCAGCCGTGTTAGCGCGGTTGGGCTGATGGCGCCGCGACAATTGCGCGTGGGCGTGGTTGGGTTGGGCTATTTCAGCCGCTTTCACCTGGACGCTTGGGCCGCCCATCCGGCGGTTAAACTGACCCGCGTGTGCGATATCGACCTAAGCCGCCGTGCCTGGGCACGGGCCACCTATGAGGTGGAAACCGATGACGCACCCGCAGTGATGGCAGCGTCAGACGCAGAGGTGATTGATATCATCACGCCCCCCGCGGCGCACGCGAACCTAATCAAAACGCTGGCTGCACCGGGACGCGTGCTGGTCTGTCAAAAACCTTTCTGCACCAGCCTTGCCGAAGCGGAGGCTGTCGTTATCGCGGCCGAGGCCGCGGGCGCGCGCCTTGTGATCCACGAAAATTTCCGTTTCCAGCCTTGGCACCGGACGGCCAAACGCTTCATCGACGACGGCCAGCTGGGCGATATTTTCGAGTCTGTCTTTTACCTGCGTCCCGGCGATGGGCGTGGGCCCCACGCTTACCTGGATCGGCAACCCGCTTTTCAGACTATGCCACGGCTCTTGATCTACGAAACAGGGGTGCATTTTGTGGACCTCTTCCGGTGGCTTTTTGGCCCGATCAAAGACGTCTACGCAGATCTCCGAAGGCTCAATCCTGCGATCCGGGGGGAGGACGCGGGCCAGGTCATGTTCACTCACTCCAGTGGCGTGCGGACCACTTTCAATGGCAACCGCCTATCGGATCATATCTCGGACGACACGCGCCGTACGATGGGAATTATGGTCACCGAAGGCACCGGAGGCAGCCTGCGGCTTTACGGCACCGGCAATCTGAGCCATCGGCGGTTTGGTGCGTTTGACTGGACAGACCTCCCGACGGTGACCCCAGTGGACCGTGCAAGTTTTGGCGGTGGGTGCGTGGCGGCGTTGATTGACCATGTGGTCGCGTCATGCCTGACCGGCGCTCCCTTCGAAAATGAGGCGCGCGATTACTTACCTGTAGTCCGCGTTACAGAGGCGATCTACCAATCCCACGAAACCGGTCAGCGCCTGGCGGTGGACGGCTAGGGCAAAAGGCTGACGCCGATGTAATCGTAAGTGTCGTTGAAATCGGGACCCGAAGCGGCCGCCAAATAGCCCACACCCACATCAAGGAGGTAGTGGATGGTGTCCACATCCCCAGCGTCGCCGCTATCTTGGGCCGGATAGCGGATCGTCACCGGTATCATGCGGAAGCTACACGCGCCGATGACGATCGTTCGCTCATCCCCGAAGGAATAGGTTTGCGCCTCTTGTCCCAAGCCGTCGGGGCCCAGCGTCACCGCCGCCGTGTTCCAGGTCAGCCCGGCGGCCACATCGGGCATCTCGGCGGGTTTGAGCGGGTAGCTGTAGGTGGTGCGCGTGTCGGTCAGAAGCGAACCGTCTTCGAAGTCCACCGTTTCGACTAGGTACATACCCTTCGCGAGAAGAGACCGGAGCCCCGACTGAGCGTCAAAGTAATAACGCGATGTGATGATGTCGTCCCCGGTGCGCTGAAAGGTTTCGTATTCACCCCCGGCCACATCAAAGCGGATGCCTTTTTCAAGGTCTTCCTCCGCTGGACAAATGGCCTGGGCAAACACGGCTGCTGGGGCGAGGCAAGCGGCCAAGGTCAGGGGAATCGGGCGCATGTGGTTCCTTTCAAATGGCTTTTTGCGATCGATGATATTAGGCTTGAAAGGCGTCATCCACGGGCACTTGCAGCCCAGTTACTAGGGCGTTGGTTGTGTGAGCCAGGGCAATGACCGCTTGCAGTTCGGCGAATTGGCCGTCGCTCATGCCCTTAGCTCGGGCTGCTGCGGTGTGGGAATGAATGCAATAGCTGCAGCCGTTTGCGGTGGAGACAGCGATGTAGATCATCTCTTTAACCAGCGGGTCCAGGGCGCCGTCCCCCATGACCTTAGACAGGTGGTCCCAAGTGGCGCGTAGGGTTGCCGGGTCATGGGCCAGCGCACGCCAGAAGTTGTTGACATAGTCTGTGCCCCGGGCTGCTCGTATTTCGTCGAAGACCGCGCGTGCCTCTGGGGTCGCCGTGTCGTCCGATAAAAGAGGAACTGTCGCCATCAGAGCATCGTCGGGGTTTTCGTCGTGCCAGTTGTGGGCGCCGCACCAACGGTGAAGACACAAGGCAGCGGCAATATTTTTTGTTGAAGGTCTTCCAAGACATAAACATTACACATCAGGGTCTCCTATGCGGTGGCGGCCCTGGTCTGTCCCAGGCGCTGGCGGTGCCGGTGCGGCCCGCACTTATCCAACACCGGAACCCGGCGGGGTCGCAAGGAAAAGCTGACGTGTGCGTCAGGATTGGTATGGGCAGGCGTGGGCCGCGCAACGCGGCAATTCCCATGCGCCAGGCTAAGCTGCCCAAGTGATGTCAATTTGTGACAGGTTAGTCGAACCGCAGGCCGAAATGTTCAAATTTTAGCGGTCGCCCGCCCAAAGGCGCAGAGCTTTGAGCGTTGTATAGCGAGGCGTTTCGCGGCCCCTAGCGGCTGACGGGGGCCACGGCCATGTCCACAACCGTGAAAATTGATGCCTCCCCCAAACGGTGTAGTCGTCGGCTGACCGCGGCAATGGCGTTGAAATCCCCCGCTTCCAAAGCGGTGCCCAGATCGCGAGCCACGGAGGCGAACTTCACCATGCCGATATTGTCGGACATGGCCGCTAAGCGGCTGGCTTGGCGCGATACTTCGCCCATCTGGCCCGCCGTCAACGCTGCGTCGAGCGCGCAAAGCCCGTCGGTTACCTCGAACGCGGCACGTTCGATCACGTCGCGGCTAGGCCCCGTGCCGAGCGACTGTTGAAGGGTGGCCACCGCTTCGGGGGCAACGGTGGCTGCCTCCCAAGGGCGCAGAATTTCGACAGATCGGGTCATGGCTTCACTCACTCAACTACTTGCTACCTGGGGCAAGCTTTAGCGCGCCAAACATTGCCAAACCCTTACCGGGTAAAATCCAAGAAGTTGCCATTTGATCAGTTTAAGCGCGGTTTTATATGTGACAGCCATCGCGCGCCTTGAGCGTACCACCCGGGTTTAGCTTTCTTCCTCACGGCAGAGAGGCTAGGCACCCGCCAAAGCAACCCGGGGGCGTCGGCATATGAATGGATTTCTCGATCTCGCGGCGGCAAACCTTGTGTCGCCGGTGATCTTATCCTTTGCCTTGGGGCTTGCGGCGGCGCTGGGCCGGTCGGACCTTTCGGTGCCCGAGGCTGCAGCGAAGGCGCTTTCGATCTACCTCCTATTTGCCATTGGTTTTAAGGGTGGGGCCGCGGTGGCGGCAAACGGGCTTGACCGGACCCTTGTGCTGGCGCTGTTAGGGGGTCTTGTCCTATCGTTTGTGACACCGTTTGTGGCCTATGCGCTGCTGGGCGTTTTAACGCGGCTTTCGCCACTCGACCGGGCGGCGGTGGCCGGGCACTACGGCTCAATTTCGATCGTGACTTTTGTGGCGGCGACGTCCGTATTGGAGGACGCGGGTATTGCTGCTGAAGGCTACATGGTCGCCGTAGCCGCGGTCATGGAGGCGCCTGCGATCCTGTCGGCTCTGTGGTTGGTGGCACGGAGCGGCCAGGGCGGGCGCATGGACGCAGGTCTGATGCGAGAAATCCTGCTCAACGGGTCGATTGTGCTTTTGGTGGGTAGTTTTGTGATCGGCGCGGCCACCGGGGAAGACGGGCTGGCACAGATATCATCCTTTATTGTGGCGCCCTTCACCGGTGTTCTTTGCATCTTTCTTTTGGATATGGGGCTGGTGGCTGGGCGTGGGCTGCGCCAGGTGCGTGGGGTGCTGGGTCCTGGCGCAGTGGTCTTCGCCGCGGTCATGCCCTTGGCGGGCGGGGCACTTGGCCTTGGGTCCGCGGCGTTGATCGGGCTTTCCCCCGGGGGAGCGGCGTTGATGACCACACTTGCGGCATCGGCAAGCTACATTGCCGTTCCTGCGGCCATGCGTGTCGCCCTACCAGAGGCCAATCCGTCAATTTATCTGACGCTGTGCCTGGGCCTGACCTTTCCCTTCAATCTGACCGTTGGCATACCGGTCTATGTGGCCGTTTCGCAAAGGATACTGGGATGAAAATGCACCGAGCCAAGCGGGTGGCTGTGATCATCGAAGCGGTAATGCAGCGCCGGTTGACCGATGCGATGGAGGCCGCAGGCGTGACCGGGTATTCCGTGATGCCGGTTTTGGCGGGCGGCGGACGGTCCGGCCCCTGGACCCGCGAGGGAGAGGTGAGCCGTGCCGGTGGCATGGTGCAGATCGTATGCATCGCTCGGCCCGACAAGCTTGATACGCTTCTGTCAGAAGTCTTCCCCATAGTGGAGCGCCATATCGGCGTGATTACTGTGGCCGATGTCGAAGTGCTCCGGGCGGAACGCTTCTAGGGTGCGCCACCGCAGGCGGTGGCCAGGGTTTTTGAGTATTTTGGCAGGATAGAAATGCCCCAGTGGGTGGTGTGCCGGGGGCGGCGGTGTGTGATCCAGGTGGCATGGGGCACGAGAGGGCGGCTTCCGGGACGGACGGCAGGTCGCCATTGGCGTAGAAGGCCAGGTTGGCCGGGTTCTTGGCGATGTGTTGTAGTGCTTTGCGTGATCAGTCGCGGACGTAAGTGTGCTTAAGAGTTTAGGGCATGGCGCTAGCCATTGGCGCTGCCCTTTTGGGCTGGCCCGGTAATTAACGGAAAATGCCCCGCGCCATTGAACGACCAGGTGATTTGTGTCGTTGCCCGAGAGTTGTAAGTGCGGCTGCCCCACAGCGCTGATGAAATCGGATAAGGTGAACGCCGCATGCAAATCGGTTACCGCAACCTTCTGGAAAAGCTCCCTTGCGCGAATTAAGGACGTAGCCTTGGGTCGTTGTGCGGATTAATTGCTAGACCTAGAGTCCTGAGCGTCTTGTGCAATTGGTTTATAGTGGACTTCGAGGTGGTTTAACGTCCCAGGTGCATTGGGTGAAACCGTCATACATCCCCCGAAAGCGGTGCCATCGAGGCGCTGCGATGGCCCCCTACGCCGCCAATGCCAAACGTATGCCGTCGGATTTCTCTATCACGGGGCGCCTACCCCGCCAGGTTCCTCTAACCATAAAACGCCAACACCAGCGCCAAAAGTGCAAAACCGGCGATGATCCCGGCCCCAAAAGCCATCAGAATTATCGCTGTCATAGTGTTCCCGTGCTGCGCCTTGCCAATCCCAGGGCTGCGGAATCGCGGGCCACCCCGCGCTTGCTTTTCGCCCACCGGTTCGGGAAATTTTTACCCCAGAAACCCTAAGAAAGGTTTAGCCTGTGCCAGATTGGATAACTGCACTTGATTGGAAAGATGCCATCGGCGTTTTGGGCTCGTTTTTGATCGCCGGGGCTTATTTCGGTGTCTCAACCGGACGGTTGAGCGGCGAGCATCCACCCTTTCAGTGGGTCAACCTAGCGGGTGCGGTTTGCATTCTCTTTTCGCTATGGTTTCGGCCCAATGCTGGCGCGATACTGATCGAAGTTCTTTGGGTGGCCATCGCGCTTTGGACCCTAGCCAAATTCTACCGCGGGCGAAAGGCGCCTTAGTCTAGGCTAACCTCGACCGGTTCGCCCATGCCGTGTACGCTGTCGCGTGGAATGATGACTACCAGGTCAACGCCTCCAGGAACCACAACATTGCTAAGAGACCGGGTAAACGGCTGTTCTTCCACATGGGGGTGATAGAGCGTCCGGTACCCCAATTCGCGCCCGTCTTCGGTATAGACACCCCAACCGTCGGCGTAGTGGCTCCAGCCTTCGTCCCCGTGGCTGATGGTGACGTGGAAAGTCCAGCCGCCCCCGGCCTTTTCGGCGCGCACAGCCTCAATCACAGGTGGCCCCGCCTGGGCTCCGGCGGAAAGCCAGACGATAACGGCGGACAAAACAGCGATAGTGCGCATAAAAACCCCTCGCGCAATTTCCTCTCAGTCTAACCGATGTCCGCGCCTGGCACACGTCGCGTTTTTGTGACCGCCGGTCAGCCACCGCATTTTAGTACATCCTGGACCGAAAACCGGTTTTATCGGGCGGGTGTCTGCTTTAAGGGGCCGCAGATGCAAACCTAAGGAGCGAACCATGGGCTACCGTGTCATTGTCGCCGGGGCTACGGGGAACGTGGGCCGCGAAATGCTCAATATTCTGGCAGAGCGCCAGTTCCCGGTGGATGAGATTGCCGCGCTGGCGTCGCGCCGGTCGCTGGGCACCGAGGTCAGCTTTGGGGACACCACGATCAAAACCCAGGACCTCGATGTGTTCGATTTTACCGGTTGGGACCTAGCGCTCTTTGCCATCGGTTCGGACGCCACAAAGACCTATGCCCCGAAAGCCGCCAAGGCGGGTTGTGTGGTCATCGATAACTCGTCGCTTTACCGCTATGACCCAGAGGTCCCGCTCATCGTGCCCGAGTGTAACCCCGACGCAATCGACGGCTATGCCAACAAGATGATTATCGCCAACCCCAACTGTTCGACCGCGCAGATGGTGGTTGCGCTAAAGCCGCTTCATGATCGGGCGCGGATCAAGCGGGTTGTGGTGAGCACCTATCAGTCAGTGTCGGGCGCAGGCAAAGAGGGGATGGATGAGCTTTGGGAGCAGACGAAATCGGTCTACAACCCCACCTCCGAGGTGCCGCCCACTAAGTTCCAGAAAGAGATCGCCTTCAACGTGATCCCGCATATCGATTCTTTCATGGAGGACGGCTCCACCAAAGAAGAATGGAAGATGGTGGCCGAGACGAAAAAGATCATTGATCCTGCGATTAGGGTGACCGCCACTTGCGTTCGGGTGCCAGTCTTTGTGGGTCATTCCGAGGCGGTAAATATAGAGTTTGAGGACTTTCTCGATGAGGAAGAGGCGCGCGATATCCTACGCCAGGCGCCAGGCATCATGGTCGTCGATAAGCGCGAGGCAGGCGGCTATATCACGCCAAAGGAATGCGTGGGTGATTTCGCCACTTTCATCAGCCGCATCCGCCAGGACAGCACAATTGAGAACGGCATCAATCTCTGGTGTGTCAGCGACAACCTGCGCAAAGGCGCGGCGCTGAATGCCGTACAGATCGCGGAGCTTTTGGGCCGCCGGGTGTTAAAAAAAGGCTGACACAGGGCCGAGGTGGCCGTGCAAAGCGCGTGGGCACCGGTGATTAGGATGGCCTTTATACGTTGGCGCAGCGCGGGACCGGCGCGGCCTTGCCCTGGGGGCTGGCCGTTTCGGGACCGATCCGCCGATGTCGGCTGCAGACACGTCGAAAAATGGCGAAGCGTTTTTTCAAAGCGATGTTCCTGGCCGTCACTGAGAATTTTGAACGTGTTAGATCGCACAATTTTCTCTACGACTTGCAGTGTGTATCCCCCTAGGCATTAGAAAACTGGACCCTCCTGATAAGGGGCTTATGCCACGGTTTCGCGCTTGACCCTATCTCCTGGGCTGTCCACCGGGGCACACTGCACATGACCGTCAAAGGCGGTCTGTGCGGCGACGCGGTTGCAACCCATTCCCCGACCGCGGGTATGACAGCCCTCTACACGGGCCCACCGCGTGCGCAGCACCTTTAAGCTAACCTGCGGCGCTGTCGGGCATCGGACGACTGTGGCCCGGTCAAATTTGCCCCATGCGATGCTGGCTCGGCAACCTTTGCCTTGGGCCTGTACCAGGGCCGACAAAGGCGCGCACGGCCGCTGCAAATGACTGGGCACGCCTAAAGCCAAAGATGACCTGCTGTTGGGCCCATCTTGTCATGCGCCCACCATCAGAAGTCATCGACCAAAGTTTGACGCCACCAACCTTGGTAAAACGCTATCCGAGCCAATTCTTCTCTGTAAAAATACTCAAAAAACCCGCTCTCCACTGGTCGTCCGGCCGCGAACCTGGCGCCCGGAAGCTTCATCAGGAAGCTTCTTCTGCGCCGGGTGTCTCCAGAAACTGCCGCAAGGCGTGGGTCACGGGTGTCGAATGTGTGACCGCAAGGCTATGGCCCGCGCCAGCCACCTGGGTCATCTCCACCGCTCGGTTCACCTGCCGCAGGCGCAGGGCGGACGTTTCGGTGACAAGGGGGTCTGCAGCCCCAAAAATCGCCGCCACGGGGACAGCACGGTCGCGCAGGATCCGGTGATCTTCTGTCTGGTCATGGAAAATCACGTGTCGATTGCTCGACAAAACTGCGGCCGTGTAGCCTGCAAAACGGGTTTCTCGCAGCTGCAAGCGTAAGATTCCGGGGTCGAGGCTTTCCTCCTCTGCCACCCGCCGCGCCGCGCGGCGCATCAGCCACCCGCCGAGAACAAAGCTCACTGCGTCGCCCAGGATCGGCCAGCGGGCCATGAAATCCGGTCGCGGATCCAAAAAACCCACCGGCGCCAAAAGCGCGACCCGCCGAACCCGGTCCGGGCGCCGCACAGCAAAGGCCGCGGCGATCCCGCCGCCCATGGAATATCCCAGCACATCAACGGCCCCGGTTACGCCGAGCTTATCCAAAAGCTCGTCGAGCGCGGTCACATAGAAATCCATGTCGTACTGGGTCCAGGGGCGGTCTGAAAAGCCACGCCCAAAATGATCATAGACCAACACCCGGTAACCCGCAGCGGTCAGCGCGGGCAGCATGTCGCGCCAAATAAACGACGGATTTGTCAGCCCGTGGATGAGCACCAAAACCGGGCGCGGGCTGCCCTTAGGTCCGTGCCAAGCATAGTGCACAGCCCCCGACTTGAGTTTTGCGAACTGACCCGGAGCCAGGCGCCGCACCCGGGCAGTCATCGGCTGTCGGGTGAACCAGAGGATTGTCAGCGCCCCTACCGCCCCGAGAAGGAGCCACCCGAAAGCGCCCATCAGGTGCCGCAGTAGGTCTTTGGCACGACCTCTTCCGGGGTGGGCGGGGTTTCGAAATCTGCGTAGATGTCCCGGGCGTCAAACGGGGTCGAAAGCACATCGAGAAGCGTCTCAAAGGGCGCAAAATCGCCGTCTTCGGCTGCGGTCAACGCCGCCTCCACCCGATGGTTGCGAGGGATATAGACTGGGTTCGCCGCCGCCATGGCTGGCGTAAGTGCAGGATCGTGGCGCCCACGCCAGTCATTCATGAACGTGGCCCCCGCGCCCGGGTCGGCAAAGAGCGCGATCACCTGCCCGTCAGGCGCCCCGTGAGCCACCCGCGTGAGCGCCGTGAAAAAGCCCGTAAAGTCGAGCTTTGCGTCCGTCATCACCTGGAAGGTCGCCTGGATGAACTCTGGCTCAGGGGCAATCCCTAGTTTTTGGGCAAAGCGGTAATGAACCGCGTCCGTGACCTGGGGCGCAAAGCCGTTCACCAGTTCCCGCGCCCGGGCCACCTGGGCGTCATCGTCGCCGTCCAAAAGTGGCAACAGCGCTTCGGCGAAGCGCGCGAGGTTCCAGGACGCCACATTGGGCTGGTTGCCCCAGGCGTAGCGCCCGCCGTGGTCGATGGATGAAAACACCTTGCCCGGATGGAAGACATCCATAAACGCGCAAGGACCGTAGTCGATGGTTTCCCCGGCGACCT
>JBCCMR010000036.1:0-14358 GCA_039026255.1 Pseudomonadota bacterium | reverse complement strand
TTGGCACTCCCTACGGGAATCGAACCCGTCTTTCCAGATTGAAAATCTGGCGTCCTAACCGATAGACGAAGGGAGCGTCCCGGTGTGCGGAGCGGGATAGCCGCCCTGCCTCCGTGGTGCAAGGGCATTTTCGCCGCGGCGGGGGAGTTTCAGTCAGCGCGCGCGGCGTCTTCCAGTCGCAGTTTGACTCTGCGTCGTCCGCCCCAATCGTCGATCTCTAGTCGCCCCGCCAGGTGGAAGCGCGCACCACGATGACTTTCTAGAAGCGGGCCAAGTGGACCGTCAAAGGCGCTGAAAGCGATGGCGTCGATCCGCGCACCGCTGTCGTCTTGGGCGGTCAGCCGCAGGTGGGTTTCGCCCGCCCGTTTGGTAAAAGTGATCTGCTGCGCCGGCAGGGCAAACCGCGGCGCGGGTGCCCCTGCGCCGAAGGGGCCGGCCTCCTCAAGCTGCTCCACCAGTTCCACGGTTGCACCGCGCGGTTGTATAGCACCGTCAAGCGCCAGGTCCCGAGGCCCCATGGCATCGGCTCCTTGACGGGCTAAAAGCTCCCCTAAGCGATCCATGGCGGCTTCCAACTGGTCCTCGGCTACGGTGAGTCCCGCGGCCATCTTATGCCCCCCGCCTTTCACGAGGTGGCCTTCTCGGGCGCATGTTGCGACGGCAGCGCCTAGGTCGATGCCGGTCACCGATCGGCCGGAGCCTTTGCCCTCTCTCCCGGACAGGCCGATCACCACCGCCGGGCGGTTCAACGTTTCCTTTAAACGCGCTGCGACGATGCCAACGACGCCTGGGTGCCAGTCGCGCCCAGCTGCCCAGACCAGAGGGCCGTCAACCCCCCTGGCGGTGGCTTGCTCAAAGGCGGCGAGCCGGACCTGCGTTTCGATCTCGCGCCGTTCGTCGTTGAGTTCGGACAACCGGTCCGCAAGGGTAGCGGCCTCGCCCGGGTCGGCGGTGGATAATAGCCGGGCGCCTAGGTCGGCCTTACCGATGCGACCGCCAGCGTTGATGCGCGGGCCAAGCACGTATCCCAGGTGGTACGCCGTTGGCGCAGTGCCGAGACGCGCCGCATCGGCCAAAGCGGCAAGCCCTGGGCGCCCGCGGCGCGCCATTACAGCTAGCCCCTGGCGCACCAGCGCCCGGTTAAAGCCTGTCAAAGGCGCCACATCGGCTACCGTTGCGAGCGCCACTAGATCAAGACACCCCATCAGGTTAGGGACCGCCCGCCCCCCTTCGCGCAACACCCGATTGGCTGCTGCCAGGGTTAGAAAAACCACGCCTGCGGCGCACAGGTACCGGTGCGGGCTGTCTTCGTCCTGGCGGTTTGGATTCACCACAGCGAGCGCCGGAGGCAGCGTTTCACCACCCAAATGGTGGTCAAGCACAACCACATCCACCCCGCGCGCCGCCGCGATTGCGTTGTGTGAAAGCGTCCCGCAATCGACACAAACGATCAGGTCGTGGTTCTTTGCAAGTGCTGCCATGGCGGGCTCATTGGGGCCGTAGCCTTCGTCGATGCGGTCAGGAACGTAGGTGGTACTGGCCACCGACATGTGCCCCAGCCACCCCGCCAAAAGCGCGGCTGAGGCGCCGCCGTCGACGTCGTAGTCAGCAAATATCGCCACCCGTTCGCCACGCTCAACTGCCTGGCTTAGGCGTGCGGCTGCCTGGTCCATGTCGCGCAGGTGCGACGGATCAGGCATCAGATCACGCAGGGTCGGGTTCAGGTACGCCGTGGCCGCCTCGGGCGTAAGACCTAACCGCGCCAGGGTGCGCGCCAAGGGGCCTGGCAAGGCGCAGCGTTGGGCGATGGCTTGGGCCAATCGGTCCTGATCTGCGCTAAGGCCCACCCACCGGCGACCGGTTGCCGACTGTTCAACCCCCAGAAACGCGGTCATTTCCTGGCGGCAAGCTTGACCAGGATACCGCAAGCGATGATCCAAGTGATAAGTGTGAGGGCCAGCACCACAGCGAGCCAGGGGGCTCCGGTGGCCCAGAACTGCTGCGCGCCAGTGACAAGCATCGTGGTGCAGCCCGCCACCCAAGCCAAAAGGAACGCCATTGTGGGCGCTGTGCGGTTTTTACCTTGTCCGATGCGGTCCCCGGCGCGGGCGCGGGCCTCCCGCTTGGCCTGGGCGCGTGCGCGGAAGGTGTCGAGCACGCGATCCGCCACCGGGCGGTCGCTTTCCCCTGGCCCGGTCCCTGGCGCGCGCGCCATCCGATGTTGTTTTGCCGGTAGATCAGCCGACGCAGGGAGCCGGTCTTCGACCGCATCAGGATCGTCTCGGTTTCCATGTAGTCCCCGTCCCTGCGCGCCCCGGCCAGGATCGAGCCGTCGGTGACACCGGTTGCCGCAAAAATGACGTCTTGGGTCACCATTTCATCGCGTGTGTAGACCTTGTCGAAATCGGTGATGCCCGCCCGCGTGGCGCGCTCCCGTTCGTCGTCGTTGCGAAACTGCAGGCGGCCGTAGATCTGACCGCCCATGCATTTGAGCGCTGCCGCTGCGAGCACCCCTTCAGGCGCGCCGCCCGATCCCATATACATGTCGATCCCGGTTTTGCGGCTTTCGGCGCAATGGATGACCCCGGCAACGTCGCCGTCGGTGATCAGACGGATCGAACAGCCAAGCTGGCGTAGTTCCGCGATCATGTCTTCGTGCCGGGGCCGTTCCAGGACGCAGACAGTAATCTGCTCTACACGACAGCCTTTTGCCCTGGCCAGGGCCTTGGCGCGCTCCCCAGGTGACATATCGAGCCTCACCGTATCCAGGTCATAGCCCGGGCCGATGGCCAGCTTTTCCATGTAGACGTCCGGTGCATGCAGCATCGAACCCCGCGGCCCCATGGCAATCACTGTCAGCGCGTTTGGCATGGCCTTCGCGGTTAGCGTCGTGCCCTCTAACGGGTCAAGGGCAATGTCCACGCCGGGGCCCGTACCAGTGCCCACTTCTTCACCGATATAGAGCATTGGGGCTTCGTCCCGTTCGCCTTCGCCGATAACCACCACGCCACGGATATCAAGCTTGTTGAGCTGGCTGCGCATGGCGTTTACCGCCGCTTGGTCGGCGGCCTTTTCGTCCCCGCGGCCGATCAATTTCGCGCTGGCGATGGCGGCGGCCTCTGATACCCGGGCAAGCCCGAGCGACAGCATCCGGTCGGCAAAATCGGTGTTGGCGTCTGACATGGTTCCCCCCATTTGGACGTTCTCCCCGGCTATACTGGGTCGCAGCGGAGCCCGGCAACCTGAAAACGATTGCCAGAGCGCCGGGTCGGGGCCAAGGTCGCGCGAAGCGAAATAAGGAGCCGCCGATGGGGCAATTTCTGGTCGATGTGGCGCTGCCGCTGATCCTTGCGTTTATCATGGCCACCCTGGGCCTGGGCTTGCGCCCGGCGGATTTCACCCGCGTGCTGGCGGTGCCGCGCGCCTTCGGGGTGGGGTTTGTGAATCAGATGCTGTTTTTACCGGCAGTGGGGTTTGCCCTGGCGGCGACTCTTGGGCTCGGCCCCGAACTGGCGGTCGGGCTGGTTATCTTGGCGCTTTGCCCCGGAGGGGTGACCACAAACCTGCTGACCAAGATCGGAGGCGGCAATGTGGCGCTTTCGATCACGCTGACGGCCGTGGTGACGATGGTGTCGGTGGCCACGCTGCCCTGGCTCCTGGGGTTTTCGGTGGGGTTTTTTCTGGGCGGCGAAGACGGCGCGGCTCCGCCGCCTGTGGATACCGCGGCGCTTTCGGTTGCTATTTTTGCCATGACGGTTGCGCCGGTGGCGTTGGGGATGGGTCTGCGGGCCGCCGCGCCGGAGTTCACAGACCGCGCGGCGCCGACGCTCAACCGGCTCGCGGTGATCTTTTTTGCGCTCATTGTGCTGGCTGCGATTGCCACGAACTGGGCGACTCTGGTGGAAAACATCGGCCGCTTGGGCCCGGCGACCGCGGGGCTGATGGCGGTGATGATGGTGGTTGGTACGGTGACGGCGCGGCTTGCCGGGCTTAACCGCGCCGACGAGACGACTGTGGTGATCGAGACAGGGGTGCAAAATTCCACCTTGGGCATCGCGGTGGCAGCAATCTTAGCCGCGCAGCTAGGCGGATCAAGCGAAGGTTTTTCCCCCTACGCCCTGCCGGCGGCGGCCTACGGAGTGCTGATGTATCTGCTGGCCGTCCCTTTCGCCCTATGGCGCCGCCGCGGCTAAGGGCTCGCCGGGCCAGGTTGCACCCAGAGCGTCGGCACCTCCTCGCGGCATAACGCCGGTTGTCCGTGATGGCCCGGGTGCGCGGTTTGGGTATGCTCTTGGCGCCCCGAAATCAGGGGGGAGCCGCTGTTCGTGGGTTTTGGCGGGGATAATGCCGGCGCTCGCCGCGGCGACCCTGCCCTCCGGAGAGCACCTCTGCGCAGCCTCTTGTCACGGGTGCCCGTGTCCAAAGAGTTTGGGGCCTGCGGTCGGGGGCCAAAGACCTTGCCCAGCAGAGACGCGAAGGCAGCCATGGGGCACGGCCCCTAATAATTAGTGTGCTTGACCACAAGGAATTGCCGCCGGCGGCAGCTTTCACAATAAATCGGCCCAAGTCATAGTCCAACCAGGTAGGCCAGTTGGAAGTGGTGCGGGCGGCCGGATTCGAACCGGCACGGCCTTTCGGCCCAGGCATTTTAAGTGCCATGTGTCTACCATTCCACCACGCCCGCGGGCTTTGCACGGTGCCGATTTCGGCGCGGTTGTAAACCCGCTGCGGACGCGATGGAGAGTTCTTCGTTAAGAGTGATTTCGTTCTAGCGGCCTTCGACGCGCCAGGCAGCAACGATAAGACCCGCAGCAAGCAACAGCCAGGCCCACGCCGGCAGAAGTGGGTTCTGCCGGATATCCACAGCCAGGTAAGCTTCTCGGTCCATGACTCCGACCCAGCCACGGCCTGCGGCTGTGCGCCCCTCGCGCACGACACGCAGGGTGGGTTCGGCCCAGTCTTCCAAACGCAGTACGCCACCGCCGGTCGCGGCTAAGATCGGCGCAAAGGCGCCTGCGTCTGCGATGGTCTGTTCGAATTCCCGCGGGGCCGTAGGGCCGATGGCAACTACCGAGTTCAACGTGCCGTCGGTCAGCCGGTAAAGACCGTTTTCTTCACCCGCGAATTCGGTTTCCCATCGGCCTGGCGACACTTCTTCCGGGGTCAGAGAAAATACTTCTCCCCCGGGGCCTGTCACCTCAATGTTTTGGTTTCCCTCGGTCAACGATCGACGTGTGATTGTGACCCGATTGCCCTGGACGGCAGCGCTGATGCGCTCTTCCTCAAGTTCGGGTTCTTTCATCATCCAGTGGGCCAGGCGGCGCAACAATTCGAGCTGTGGGCCGCCGCCTTCGTAGCCCCGTGACCAAAGCCAAGCATGGTCGCTCATGAGCATGGCGATGCGCCCCTCGCCCACCCGGTCGAGCACCAGAAGCGGCGCACCATCGGCCCCGGTCATAACAGTGTTGCCGCTTTTCTCTTCCGTTTCGATCAGCCGGAACCAGCGGCCCCAGCCGGGGCTGCCGTCTTCGCGCAGGGGGCCGGGGGCAAACTGGGCGAGCCCCTCGGTCACCGGATGACGTTCACCGATTTCGGACACCTGGGGCACAAAGCCCTCTTCGATCATGCGCGACGTGGGGGTGGCGGGCAGCACTTCGGAAAGGGGGGTGCGGTAGAGGCTTTCCACCGTGCCGAAGGCAGGGCCGCTGGCCACCAGAACTGCGCCGCCGTTACGGGCATATTCGGCCACGTTTTCCATGTAGCGGTTGGGTAGGATGCCCCGGCGCCGGTAGCGATCAAAGATGATCAGGTCGAATTCGTCGATTTTTTCTAGGAAGAGTTCGCGCGTGGGAAAGGCGATGAGCGACAGTTCCCGCACAGGCACGCCGTCTTGTTTGTCCGGCGAGCGCAAAATGGTGAAGTGCACCAGGTCCACGGAACTGTCGGATTTCAAAAGGTTGCGCCAGGTGCGTTCGCCCGCGTGCGGCTCACCGCTGACAAGAAGCACGCGCAACCGGTCCCGCACGCCGTTGATCTGCACCACGGCTGCGTTGTTGCGGTCGGTCAATTCGCCGACTTCAGGCACAACTTGGAACTGCACAACATTCAGTCCCCCGTGGGGCAGCGCGAAGGGCAGCTCGAATTGGCGCCCGACTTCGACGCGGAATTCCTGCGCCGGGCCACCATCGACGGCGATGCGCAGCGTGGCGGTGCCCGCCACAGTATCCGGCACAGGGCCCTGGTCTTCGACCCGCAGGAAAAGCTTGATCGGTTCGCCGACGATGGCGAATGCGGGGACGTTTTCCACAACAAGCCGCCGGTCCCAGTCGCTCTCTTCGCCGGTCAAAAGCACGTGCACCGGGGCGGGGAAGGTCTCAAGCAGGCCCGCGTCGTGGATGCGGCCGTCGGTCAGCACGATTGCGCCCGCGATGCGGGTCTCGGCGACCTCGGAGGCGGCTTCGGCCAGGGCAGAGAGCACAAACGACCCGTCATCCGACAGTCCGGGGTCGTTTTCGACCTCGATGAAGCGCAGTTCAAAGTTGTCGAGCGCGCCGATCCGCGCGCGGAGCGCGGCGAGTCCCGTCTCCACCTGATCCGGGCGCACGTCCACCGCCTGGCTTTCGCTGCGGTCGGCGACCACAAAGACGATGTTTGACAGGTTTTCCCGCTCTTCCTGGCGCAGCACGGGGCCCGAGAGCGCCAGGATCAGCGCGCCAAAGCCAAGCGCCCGCAGCCACCAGCCGGGCAGGCCGCGCCACACGGCCAGGACCGCAAAAAGCGCCGCCGCAGCGGCCACGGCCCACACGAAAGGCCAGGGGAGGAGCGGCGCGAAGGCCAGGTCAAAATCCATCAGTCCTTATCCGTTATTGGCCCAGCCGGTCGAGCAGGGCAGGCACGTGCACCTGGTCGGATTTGTAGTTCCCGGTGAGCACATGCATGATCAGGTTCACCCCGAAGCGGAAAGCGATCTCGCGTTGCCGTTCACCCGTGGCGCCGCGCCCCACCGGGTAGAGGAATTGGCCGTTTTCGTTCATCGCCCAGGCCGCCGCCCAATCATTGCCGCCGATGATCACCGGCGTGACCCCGTCGTTGAGGTTGCGAAAGGGCATGCCTTCGACCTGTTCGGCGTCCGGGGGAGCGGCCTCAACCCACACGCGGGAGTTTGCGTAGCGGCCCGGGAAGTCCTGTAGCAGGTAGAACGCGCGGGTCAGCACGTGGTCGTCGGGCACCGGTTCGAGCGGCGGGACCTCCAACTGGCGGGCGATCTGCTGCAGGGCGCGCCCGTTTGGCGTGCCGGTCCCAAAGCCGCCGGACACGTTGGCGTCGCGGGTGTCGAACATGATCATGCCGCCGCCGCGTAAAAAGGCGTTGAGTTTGGCGATGGCCTGGGCGCTGGGCACCCCTTGTGTGTCGCTCACGGGCCAATAGAGAAAGGGATAGATCGACAGTTCATCGCGTTCGATATCGACGCCTTTAGGGGCAATGGGCTCGACGCTGGTGCGCCGGAAAAGCTCGCTTGAAAGTCCGGTCAGGCCCTCTTGCGAGAGCCGGTCAAGCTGCCTGTCGCCGGTGACGACATAGGCAAGGACAGTGTTGTTGGCGGCATCGATCACTTCGGCGTCGGTCTGGGCCTGAAGCGCCCCAGGCGCCATCGCGGCCAGCATCGCAGCCAGCGCAACGCCCGCCATGCGCGGCTGAAGCCGCCCCCCCAGCCAAAGTGTGGCCAGGATGTCCACGCAAAGAAGCGTCACCGCCAACATCAAAAGCCATGGTTGCAGCGGGCGCTCTTGGGCGCTTTCCATGGCGATAAAGCTTGTGCTTGCGGGCCATTGGGCAGCGGTAGGCACGGCGCCCGGGCCAAGCGCGTTGAGGGCCACGCGGCGGTCGCCGTTGGCATAGACGCCCGGGGGCATGTCGGCGGCGAAGTCCCGGCTAGCGAGGCGCGCGCCGTCAACCCCGGCAAGACCCGGGGCATCTCGCAGAACCCCGAATCCGTCGAGCACTTGTTCCGGCACCCAAACCGAGCCCTCTAGCTCTTCGGCGGATAGCCCGCCGGTGCGTGTGGAAATGGCCAGCCGTTCGAGCATTTGGACAAATAGACCCGACAGTGGGAGCGACGACCAATCGGCATTCGCTGTCACATGGAACAGCACCACGCGGCCAGAGCCCATATCCTTTGCTGTGACAAGCGGCGTGCCGTCGGCAAGCGAGGCCAGCACTCGGTCCGCCAGGTTGGGGTCGGGCTGCGCCACGACCTGGCTGGTGACCAAGACGTCCTCGGGCACGGAAAGGCCAAAGAAAGGCGAGCCATCTTCGAAACGCATCAGCGCTTTGGGTTCGCCCCAGCTCATGGCGCCGCCCACGCTGCGGCCCCCGGCACGCAGGCGCACCGGCAAAAGCGGGTGTTCATCCCGCTGGCCGATGCCGGATGACGCAAGGCGTGGTCCGGCGAACCGAAGAAGGTGACCGCCTTCTTCAACCCAGCGCGCGACTTCTGCGGTTTCCGCTTCGCCAAGTTCGGCCACATCGGCCATGACAATGACGTCTGGGCTGGCCTGAAGCGTGTCGGAGAGGTCGGCCTCGATGACCTCGGCCGTGGTTACGAGAGCTTTGCGCAGGAAGTGTAGCGGCGACACAAGCCGCGCGCCCTCCTGTTCCTGCGCCCCGCCCAAAAGCGCCACTTTCCGGCGCTGGATGGCATCGTCGGTCACTTGTACGGCGCCGGCGCTGCGCACCCCATCGATGGCCACGCGAGTGACGCGGTTTCGCAACTCACTCGGTAGGTTCATGGACACGGCGGCAGTAGAGGCTGCGGCCTCAAACCCGCCATCTTGCCGAGCCAGCGACCGGGTAATACCAGACGGGTCGGGCCCATCAGCAGTGACTGTGAAGCTACGCTCGCCCACGGGTGGCGTCCGTGCGCCGGTGACGATTAGCGCGCCCGATTCAACGCGCACGTCGTTGAGCGCCAAAAGCGTGCCGTCAGGCTGGCCCACCTCAACACTGCCTTGAGCTGAAAGCGCATCTAATAAAATAGCCCGGCCCGGGTGGTCGAGACCGTCCGACAGCCATAACGTATCGAAACCGTCGGCGGACTCGATCAAGGCGATCCAGGCGTCATAGTCTGGTGCCCATGCGTTGGGTACCAGGCCGTCCAGGCGCGTTCCAGCGGTCCCGGCATCAGTGAATGGCAGACCCGCCGTTCCGCGCGGACGGTCGGTCAGCCGCACAATTGCCACTGGGCGCCCGTCTTGTTCGGCTTGGGATACGACCTCGGCCAGTTTTGCCTGGCGCACGCGCCAGGTTTGAGCGCTGGCCCAGCTTGCATCAAGCGCAATCAAAAGAGGCCCCGAGCCGCGGGCGCGGTCGATCGGGTTAAGCACAGGTTGAGCAAACGCAAGAATAGCGGCGGCAACGGCAACCATCCTTAACAGCAAAAGCCACCAAGGAGTACGGTCCGGCGTTGTTTCGCGGTCTTCAAGTCCAAGCAGCAGGACCACCGCCGGAAAACGGCGGCGCAGCGGCGCGGGCGGCACCGCGCGCAACAGCCACCAAAGTACAGGTAGCGCTGCTAACGCCCAAAGGAGCGCCGGTGCCAGAAACCCAATGCCGAAAAATGCCGTCACAGCGATGCCTCCGCTAGGGCGTTGTAAATCCACAGGAGTGCCGGTTGCGCGGGCGTGTCGGTGTGGTGGCACAGATACGTCCAGCCCGTGCGCCGGGCCAGGGCCGTCAGGTCTGCTTTCCGCGTTTCAAGTCGGGCTAGGTAATCGTCGCGCAGCGCCCGGGCGCGGCGCGTCTCGAAGCTAAGCGCGCCTTCCATGCTTTCAAAAATGGTGCGTCCGTCGAAAGGGAAGCTCTCTTCTGCGGGGTCGAGCACCTGCAGAAGGCAGCCTTGCACCTGGCGTTCAGCGGCGCGCCCTAGCGCCTCAAGAAGTGCGTCCCAGTCCCCGAGGAAGTCGCTTATAAAAAGCGCTTTGTTGCCACGGCCCATGTCTTTGGCCGGGGGTATACCGTATTCGGGTTCATCACTCGGTGCGCCAAGCCGCACCGCCATCTTCGTGACTTGCCCGCGCCCGGACCGGGGCGGCTGGGGGTCTTGCACAAGCCCGACGCTTTCGCCTGCCCGCGCCAGGAGTATGGCCGTGGCAAGGCCGAGCACCCGGGCCCGGTCGCCTTTTGCCGCCAGCTTCGTGTCACTGCGGTAGGCCATGGATGCGGAGCGGTCTACCCACAGGTGCACTGCCTGCAGGTTTTGCCACTCCATTTGGCGCACAAAATACCCTTCTGCGCGGGCGGATCGGCGCCAGTCGATCTGCCGTAGGGTGTCGCCGGAACTTGCCGCCCGGTATTGCCAAAATTCGTCACCGGGACCCGCCCGGCGGCGCCCGTGGGTGCCCATGTTGACCACCGCTGCAAGCTGGCTTGCCTCGGCCAAAAGACCGGGGAACCCGGCAGCGAGTGCTTCGCCGTCGTGGCGTAGGTCTTCCGCGGCGATGGTTGTCAGGTGGCTCAAGCGGCGGCCTCTTCCCCGGAAATGTGCGCGGTGAGCCGCGAAATGAGGTCAGGAAGATGTTCGCCGCGTGCCCGCGCGGCAAAACCAAGCGCCATGCGGTGGATCAGCACCGGGTGCGCCAAGGCAGCCACATCGTCCACTGACGGGGCCAGGCGCCCGTGCACCAGGGCGCGGGCACGGGTGGCGAGCATCAGCGCCTGGGCTGCCCGGGGACCGGGCCCCCAGTTGACCGCCTCGCGCACGAAATCGGGGGCGCTTTCGTCTTCGGGCCGCGCGCTGCGAACCAGGTCGAGGATGGCTTCGACAACCGTATCGCCCACGGGCATCCTTCGCACCGCTGCCTGACCCGCCATCAGGTCTTGGGGTGAGAAGATTTGCGTGGCCACGGCCTCATCGGCGCCGGTGGTGGCCATCAGAATGTCCCTTTCGGTATCGCGACTGGGAAAGCCCACGGTGATTTGCAATATAAACCGGTCAAGCTGGGCTTCGGGCAGCGGGTATGTTCCTTCCTGCTCGATGGGGTTTTGGGTTGCCAGCACATGGAAGGGCTTCGGCAGGTCGTACTCCTGCCCGGCGATGGTCACTTGTTTTTCCTGCATAGCCTGTAAAAGCGCCGACTGGGTCCGTGGGCTCGCGCGGTTAATTTCATCGGCCATTAAAAGCTGTGCAAAAACCGGCCCTTTTAAGAACCGGAACTTGCGGGATCCGTCTTCGTCGCTTTCGAGCACTTCGGAACCCAGAATATCGGCGGGCATAAGGTCTGGTGTGAACTGAACGCGGTTGTTGTCGAGCCCAAAAACCGTGCCAAGCGTGTCCACAAGCCGCGTTTTGGCCAGCCCCGGCGCCCCTACTAAGAGCGCATGGCCGCCGCACATCAGGGCGACAATGGCGTGTTCAACAACTTGTTCCTGACCGATGATCCGCGTTGAAACCATCTTTTTCGCGGCGGCCAAGAGCGCGCTTGTGCGTTCCACCTGATCGGCCAAGCCGCTTGCATTCTCATCCATGAAAAATACCTTCCGCCAAGGGCGCGATGTCGCCTACCCCTCAGAGTTAAGTCGGGCCTGCCAGATGACAAACCAAACCCGTGATGAAAAGCTTGTGAAGCCCACAGCTGACAGCATTGCCCAGTCGGCCCAGGCCGCGTCGAAGCGCGGCATGCCGCCGGTACACCTGTGGAACCCGCCTTTCTGCGGCGACCTCGATATGCGGATTGCCCGCGATGGGACATGGTTTTACTTAGGCACGCCCATCGGTCGCAAACCTTTGGTGAAGCTTTTTTCGTCGATCATCCGCAAAGACGGCGACAAGTATTTTCTGGTTACCCCGGTCGAAAAGGTGGGCATCACCGTAGACGACGTACCCTTTTTGGCCATCGACTTTGACGCATCAGGCCCCGGGGAAAGCCAGCGGCTGACCTTTACCACCCATGTTGAAGACGTGGTCACGGCGGGGCCAGACCACCCGATCCGTGTGGCCCGCGATCCCACCACTGGGGAACCTGCCCCCTACATCTTAGTGCGGGCCAACCTGGAGGCGCTGATTGACCGCAAAAGCTTCTACCGGTTGGTAGATCTTGGGGTCACACATACCCACGAGGGGGCGGATTGGTTTGGTGTCTGGTCCGAAGGGCAATTTTTTCCCATAATTCTTGCGGCTGAACTGCCATGAGGTCGGCGCTTATCATAGGAGCGGGGCCTGGGCTTTCTGGCAGTTTCGCCCGCGCGCTGGCCGCAGATGGCTTCGCAGTGCATCTGGCTGCGCGCGATCCGTCGGACCTTGATAACCTGGCAAAAGACACGGGTGCCACGCTGCATAGCCTGGACGGTACGGACGCGGATGGCATGGCGGCCCTTGTGGCCGGGCTTCCCGGTGATCTGCGGGTTGCCTGCTACAACCCGTCCGCACGGCAGCGGGGTCCCATCACACAGCTTGATCCACAAGCGGTTCGCAAGGCGGTTGAAGTCACAGCGTGGGGTGCTTTTCTTTTGGGCCAGGCAGCCGCGCGCCGCATGGTGGAGCAAAGCCCCGACCCGGTGACCGGTGGCCGTGGCACCATTCTATTCACTGGCGCCTCTGCCGGGGTAAAGGGTTTTCCCCAATCGGCCCCGTTTGCCATGGGTAAATTTGCCCAGCGCGGGCTTGCCCAGTCCATGGCCCGGGAACTGCACCCTCAGGGTGTCCATGTGGTTTGGGTGAACATTGACGGTGGCATTCGAAACGCGGCGCGGGCGGAGCGGACGGACACCGACGGCGAAGACCGTATGCTGGACCCTGGGGCCATCGCGGGTGAGTACATGCACCTGATTGCGCAACACCGGAGCGCTTGGTCAGAGGAACTAAACCTGCGTCCTTGGGTCGAGCGGTTCTGACATTCGTGCAGGCATCGTTGCTGTTAGCTGTGCCAGGGCCCGTTCACCTTTTTGCCCGGTGCGTCTGTCCGTTCAAACCCGTGGGCGCCGAAACGGTCGCGCAGGCCCTGGATCATATTGGCCGTCCCCAGACCCGTGCGGGCGCCGTCAAAGGCAGCCAGCGCGGCAAAGAGCGCCGGAGCCTGCAGCCCGTGTCCTAACGCATCGCCCACAGTTCTGCGAAGCGCGACGTGCCCATTCAGGTGCGGACGCATCGCAGGTGCTGACATTAGGTCGGGCGACCCTTTGTCGAAGGCCTCTGATATTTCGTCCAAGAGGACGGATCGGATGATGCATCCGGCGCGCCAGCCGCGTGCGATGGCGCCCAGGTCAAGCGCCCAGTCAAAGGTTTCGCTTGCTCGGCGTAGGACGCCGAAGCCCTGGTCGTAGGCAATGATCTTTGCCGCCAATAGCGCCTGGCCCAAGGCGGCGGCGTCAACAGCTAGCGGTGTAATTTTGGGTGGGCCCCAGGTTTGCTCCATTGCTTGGCGGGCCGGTTTTTGCGCGCTGACATTGCGCGCCTCGACCGCTGCAGCCATAGTTGAAACCGGGGCCCCGAGGTGGAGCGCTTCTATCACAGACCAGCGCCCAGTGCCCTTTTGCCCCGCGGTGTCCAGGATAATGTCGAGCATAGCCGATCCGGTGGCCGGGTCCTTTGTGCGGCAAACCTCGGCCGCGATTTCAACCAGATAGCTGTTGAGCGGTCCGTCCATCCACCCGGCGAACACATCGCCGATGGCGGCCGCTTTCAGGCCCGCGCCGTCGCGAAGGATACCGTAGGCTTCGGCGATCATCTGCATGTCTGCGTATTCGATGCCGTTGTGCATCATCTTGATGAAGTGACCTGCACCGCCCGGGCCGTACCAGTCGCAACAGGGGTCGCCCTGATAGCTGGCGGCGGCGTCCTGGAGCGGTTGGCGCACGCGGGCCCAAGCGGTCTGCGATCCGCCAGCCATGATCGCAGGCCCATGGCGGGCCCCTTCTGCCCCGCCAGAGATACCCATGCCCAGGTAGACAAGCCCGCGCGCTTCGCACGCGGTCACGCGGGCTTCGGTTTCTTGGTAAAAGCTGTTGCCAAGGTCAGCGATCAGGTCGCCCGGCTCGAGGAGGAGAGACAGCGTGTCAATCACAGCGTCAAGTGGTTTGCCCGAAGGCACCAGCACCAGGATGGCCCGAGGCCTGGGCAAGCTTGCAACGAACGCCTTAACGTCGCCCGGAGCCAAAAGTGCCTCGGCCGCCTCGGCTGCCTTGGCAGCGCGTTCCAGGTCGCGGTCGTATAGGCTAACTTTGTGGCCTTTTTCGGCTAAGTTCTGCGCAAGCGCGCTGCCCATGACCCCCACGCCGACCAAACCCAGATGTGCCATCGCAGTCTTCCCTTCGATGCGGCGTTGCTGCGCCTGCCGGGCGCGTTTCGTAATGCAACGGAACACG
>JBCCMR010000035.1:0-14596 GCA_039026255.1 Pseudomonadota bacterium | reverse complement strand
CGCGCCCGCCCCTGCCAATTCGGAGGCCATGGCGGTGTAGTATTTCAGGTCGTATTTGGCCCGGTCGGGATCAAGGATATCGCCCGTGTAACACACCGTCCCTTCGCAAATCTTGCCGGTTTCGACCACGGCATCTATGGCCACGCGCATGTTTTCGACCCAGTTTAGGCTGTCAAATACCCGGAAAACATCGACGCCTGTGGCCGCGGCCTGCTGCACAAAGGCGCGCACCACATTGTCTGGGTAGTTGGTGTAGCCCACCCCGTTTGAGGCGCGCAAAAGCATCTGGGTCAGGATGTTGGGCATCCGAGTACGCAGGTCGCGTAGGCGCTGCCAGGGGCATTCCTGCAAGAACCGGTAGGCCACATCAAAGGTTGCCCCGCCCCAGCACTCGACGCTGAAAAGCCCGGGCAGGTTGTGGGCGTAGGCTTCGGCCACGCGGATCATGTCAAGACTGCGCATCCGCGTCGCCAATAGCGACTGGTGCCCGTCGCGCATGGTCGTGTCGGTGATCAGCAGATGCGGCTGGGCATGGAGCCAGTCGACCACACCCTGGGCGCCCCGGTCTGCCAAAAGATCAGCGGTGCCCGGCGTGCGCGTGGGGGTCAGCAGTGCGGGCGGGGTGGGCGCCTTGGCGTTGGCCGGCGGCGGTGTGCGGCCTTCTACGTCCGGGTGCCCGTTCACAGTGATGTCGGCAATATAGGTCAGCACTTTGGTCGCCCGATCCCGGCGCTTTTTAAAGCGGAAGAGCTCTGGCGTGGTGTCGATGAACTTGGTTGTGTACTCGTTATTCAGAAACGACGGGTGTTTGAGCAGGTTCTCTACGAAGGCAATGTTGGTGGATACGCCGCGGATGCGGAATTCGCGCAGGGCGCGGTCCATGCGGGCGATGGATTCGCCAGGGGTTGGCGCCCAGGCGGTCACCTTTTCCAAAAGTGAATCGTAGAACCGCGTGACCACCGCGCCCGAATAGGCTGTGCCCCCGTCGAGCCGGATGCCCATGCCCGTAGCCCCCCGGTAAGCAGTGATACGCCCGTAATCGGGGATAAAATTGTTTTGAGGATCCTCTGTGGTAACCCGACACTGGATGGCGTGGCCGCGCAGGTGGATGTCTTCCTGGCGGGGGACGCCCGTAGCCTCGGCCAGGGTGGCACCCTCAGCGATGCGGATCTGGGCGCGCACAATGTCGATGCCCGTGACCTCTTCGGTCACGGTGTGTTCCACTTGGACGCGTGGATTGACCTCGATGAAGTAGAACTCGCCCGAGTCCATATCCATCAGAAACTCTACCGTGCCGGCGCATTCGTAGTTTACGTGGGCGCAGATGCGGCGACCGAGATCGCAGAGTTTTTCGCGCTGAGCTTCGTTCAAATAGGGGGCGGGGGCCCGCTCGACCACTTTTTGGTTGCGCCGCTGCACCGAACAGTCCCGTTCCCAGAGGTGGTAGATATCGCCCTGGCTGTCGCCAAGGATCTGCACCTCCACGTGGCGGGCCCGCTGCACAAGTTTTTCCAGATAGCCTTCGCCGTTGCCGAAGGCAGCAAGTGCCTCGCGGCGGCCTTCGAGCACTTTTTCCTCCAGCTCATCCGCGGACATGATCGGGCGCATCCCACGCCCGCCGCCGCCCCAACTGGCCTTTAGCATGAAGGGGTATCCGATTGCGTCGGCCATGCGGCGCACCTGGGCCATGTCATCGGGCAAAACGTCAGTGGCCGGCACCACCGGCACGCCTGCGGCGATCGCCACGCGTCGGGCGCTGGCTTTGTCCCCAAGCGCGCGCATCGTGTCGGCCTTCGGCCCGATAAAGGTCAGTCCGGCGACGGTGCAGGCATCGACAAAGTCGGGATTTTCCGACAAAAGCCCGTAGCCCGGGTGCACTGCATCGCAACCGGACGCCAGCGCCACGCGCACCACTTCGTTGATCGCCAGATACGCCTCCACCGGGCCGAGCCCGGCGCCGATCTTATAGGCTTCGTCCGCCTTGAAACGGTGCAGGCCCAGTTTGTCCTCTTCGGCGTAGACGGCGACCGTGCGCTTGCCCATTTCGTTGGCCGCCCGCATCACGCGAATGGCGATTTCCCCACGGTTGGCGACAAGGATCTTTTGGAAGTCAGCCATGGCGTGCCTTTCTTTGTCTGCGGTACCTGGGCGGTCTAGGGGTGGTGCCCAGCGCTCGCAACGATTTTGTCGGAGTGTTCTGGGCGGCTGACGGGGCCGCGCAGGGATGTTGCCTTGCGCGGCGGTGCCACGGCAGATTGTTGCGCACCTGCGCCGGTAAGGCGCGGAACATTCTGCGAACGCCCGCTTTATTTGGTGGCCAAGCGAGGCTACTGTACCAAGATGAGCAGCCAAGACGAATCCGACGCCTTTGAGGCCGCCGCCGCCGTGCCCCTGTCCCAGCGGGCGCTCGGGGCCCAACCTGCGCCCTATATGGCCGGGCTCAACGATGCCCAGTTAGAGGCAGTGGAAACCCTCGACGGTCCAGTGTTGATGTTAGCGGGCGCCGGCACGGGCAAGACAAAGGCGCTTACCACGCGTATCGCGCACCTATTGCACAGTCGCCGAGCCCGCCCGAACGAGATCTTAGCTGTGACCTTCACAAACAAGGCCGCGCGCGAGATGAAGTCGCGCATAGGCGGGCTGTTAGGCGAAATGGTGGAGGGAATGCCCTGGCTGGGCACGTTTCACAGCCTGTGCGTAAAGCTTCTGCGGCGCCATGCGGAGCTGGTGGGCCTGAAGTCGAATTTCACAATCCTCGACACTGACGATCAGCTTCGACTGATGCGGCAGCTTATCCAGGCGGAAGGGATCGACGACAAACGCTGGCCGCCCCGGATGCTGGCCGGGCTGATCGACAGCTGGAAAAACCGCGCGATTACCCCGGACAAGGTCCCCGCGTCGGAGGCCAGTGAGTTCAACCATAAAGGATCGGACCTTTATGAGGCGTACCAGGCCCGGCTCAAGGTCCTGAACGCCTGCGATTTCGGCGATCTCTTGATGCACGTGGTCAAGATTTTTCAGGACAATCCCGACGTGCTGGCCAAATATCAGGGCTGGTTCCGCTATATCCTTGTCGACGAATACCAGGACACCAACGTAGCCCAGTATCTGTGGCTGCGGCTTTTGGCCCAGGCACACCAGAATATCTGCTGCGTGGGGGATGATGACCAGTCGATTTACGGCTGGCGCGGGGCCGAAGTTGGTAACATCCTGCGGTTTGAGACCGATTTTCCCGGCGCAAAGATCGTCCGCCTAGAACAGAACTATCGGTCGACCCAGCATATCTTGGGGGCCGCATCAGGGGTGATCGCCGGCAACACGTCGCGCCTGGGCAAAACACTTTGGACAGACCGCAACTACGGGGAAAAAGTACGCCTGGTAGGTCATTGGGACGGCGACGAAGAAGCGCGCTGGGTCGGTGAAGAAATCGAGGCCTTCCAGGGCGGCACCCGCGGCCATGCGCCGGTGTCGCTGAATGATCAGGCGATCTTGGTGCGCGCGTCCCACCAGATGCGCGCCTTCGAGGACCGCTTTTTGTCGATAGGTTTGCCCTACCGGGTGGTCGGCGGCCCCCGTTTTTATGAGCGTATGGAGATCCGCGATGCCATGGCCTATTTTCGTGTGGCGGTAAGCCCGGACGACGGGTTGGCCTTTGAGCGGATCGTGAACACGCCGAAACGGGGTATCGGCGACAAGGCCCAGCAGACCATCCAGGTCGCCGCCCGGGAAAACGGCGTAAGCCTGATCGACGGGGCGCGGATCGTGGTGGCCGAAGGCGGATTGACCGCAAAGGCCCGCGCCGCGCTCAAGGTGCTTGTTGCCGGGTTTGACCGCTGGCACGCCGCTGTCCTGCGCGGTGACCGCCACACGGAGGTGGCGGAGATAATCCTAGAAGAGTCCGGTTACACTGACCACTGGCAAGACCAAGCCGCCAAACGCGACCCCGAAGCCCAGGGACGGCTCGAAAACCTCAAGGAATTGGTCAAAGCGCTCGAAAGCTTCGAGAACCTCCAGGGGTTTCTGGAGCATGTGAGCCTGGTCATGGACAACGACCAGGAGGATGCCACCGAAAAGGTGTCGATCATGACGCTCCACGCCGCCAAAGGATTGGAGTTTCCTGCGGTTTTCCTGCCTGGTTGGGAGGACGGGCTTTTCCCGTCCCAGCGGGCCATGGATGAAAGTGGCCTTAAGGGCGTGGAGGAGGAACGGCGCCTGGCCTATGTGGGCATCACCCGGGCTGAAGCGCATTGTACGATTAGCTTTGCGTCAAACCGGCGGGTTTTTGGCCAGTGGCAGTCGTCGATGCCGTCGCGCTTTGTCGATGAATTGCCCGAGGATCACGTGGACGTGCTGACCCCGCCGGGGCTGCAATCGGGGTTCGGGTCCAGCGCCACCTTCACAGGCATGGAAACCGCAAGCGACCTTATGGACAAAGCGAGCCGGGCGGACGCCTATAATTCGCCAGGCTGGCGGCGCATGCAGGCGCGGTCTGGGAAACGCGGGCTCTCGCAGCCGCGAGAGGCGAGTACCATGGTCATTGACAGCCAAGCCGTTAGCAGTTTTGGCCTGGGCGACCGGGTGTTCCACCAAAAGTTCGGTTATGGGGCTGTCACCGGTGTCGAAGGGGACAAGCTTGAGGTGGCTTTCGACAAAGCCGGGGTGAAAAAGGTCGTGGCGGGCTTTGTAACGGCGCCGAACGACATCCCTTTCTGAAAGTCTTTGCCCAAAAACAGGCCCCGGGGTGGCCAGGTTTGCGACCCCCCCAGGTTTTTGGCGAATCAGGCGTTCTGGTTTCCATATGCCGCTTGATAGGCGGCTGTGTGCACCGTCGCGTGGCTTAGCCCCAGGTCATCGAGTTCCCGGGCGGACAACCGCGACAATTCGTTCAACGTCTGGGTGTAGACCCGATAACGCACGTAGCGCGCGGTCAGGTCGCCGAGGGCGTTTTTCAAGGTCGCGACGATGCCGCCGCGGTTGGCGTTGTGGGCGGGGGTATTGGTGGTAAAGGCGGCCATTCGATCTCTCCTTAGGGGTTTTTGTTCCGCTGTTGATCAGAAGTTAGGCATTCGCCCAGGAAACAGTAGTCAGGAAATGGGCAAAGTAGATATGCGACTAATGCATATGTGGACGAACGTCTTTTGCTGCAGCGCAAAAGAAAACGGCGACGCAAGGGAGGATGCGCCGCCGTTTATTTTTCAAACGCGCTGCTAGGGAGGGAGGAGTGCAGCACGTTCAAAACCAATCTCACCCAGAGATTGAGTGTTTTACGGCGACGGAGAAGCTTCCTATTACGTTGGGAGGGAGGAAGCTATCCCGTACCGCCTTCATTGGAATTGAAGATAGTATTGCTGCATCGCAGCGACAATGCGAAATACTGCAAGACAGCCATGCATGAAATGCATGGCTACTCCACTTGATCTGGCGGACATATTCCAGTTGCCCGCGGCGCCGCGGCCACCGGGCAAAAGAGCTGGTGTTCGTTCACCCGAAATGCGGCGATGGCGCGTTGGCCGGTATCGGACGTCAGCCAGTCGGCAAGAGCTTTGGCGTCGTCTGCTGCCACATGCGGGTGGCGCGCGGGATTGACCCGGATCATGCCGTAAGGGTTTCGTAGCGTTGGGTCCCCCGAAAAGAGCCGTGCCAGCCCCCGTTTGTTGCCAAACGAAAGCCAGGTGCCCCGGTCGGCAAGGGTATAGGCGTCAGTGACCGCGGCCATGTTCAAAGCTGCGCCCATGCCTGCGCCAATTTCCCGGTACCAGGCACCACTGGGCTGAAGCGCGGCAAGCGTCCAAAGCTCCCGCTCTCTCTTGTGGGTGCCGCTGTCGTCTCCGCGGGAGATAAAGAGCCAGCGCTCCGCGGCAATGCGGGCCAGAGCCGCCGCTGCGTTTGGCGCGTTTCGGATGCTTGCTGGATCGTCGCTGGGCCCGATAATCACGAAATCATTGTACATCAGGTCGCGGCGGTCGATCCCATAACCTGCGGCTACGAAGGCGTCTTCCGATGGCCGGTGGTGGACAATCAGCACGTCCGCGTCGCCATTCTGGGCGATGCGCAGCGCCTGGCCTGTGCCCACTGCCACAACGTTGACATGTATCCCTGTAGCCGCCTGGAAGGCGGGCAGGATCGCCGCATAGAGACCGGAGTTTTGCGTCGAGGTGGTCGATGCCAGGGTGATGGTTTTCTCTTGCCCCACGGCAGCGCTGGCGCAGAGCCAGGCCACAAGAATCCACCGAAGATGTCTCATAGCCGTTGCCCTGCAAGAAAGGCGGCGCCCTCGGCTGTGGAAGGGGCGGCAAAAAACGTTGATGCGGGTGCAAATTCCGAAAGCCGCCCGCGGTCAACAAAGATCACTTGGTGTGCGATGCGTCGCGCCTGGGCGAGGTCATGGGTGGCCATGATGACTGGGTGGTTTATGGCGGTCACCGAGGCCTCAATACTGCGCGCTGCCCCAGGGTCCAGGCCGGCGAAGGGTTCGTCAAGCAAAAGCACCTCCGGCTGAGTGATGCGCGCGCGGGCCAGGCTCATCCGGCGCAGTTCTCCGCCCGAAAGCGTGGCGGCCGGGGCGCGGGCTTTGTCCGATAGCCCAGCCTGGGCCAGAGCCGCGATTACGCGCGCGTTTCGGTCCCGTCGTGGGAGACTGGCCAGAGGATAGGCGACGTTGGCGGCCACGGTGCGGCGTAGCACCGGTGGCGACTGGGCCATAAAACCCCGCCTCGGTCGTGTGGCTTTGGCCGGGTCTTGGCCCCAGATCACGCGCCCAAAGGCCCCGGGCAGCATCCCATGAAGCAGCCCCAGAAACAGCGATTTCCCCGCCCCGTTTGCACCAATCACCGCCGTGATACCGGAAAGCGTGAGACTGGCGTCGAGGGGCCCAAGCCGCATATCACCGCCCGCCATGACACCGGCGGCGTCTAGCGTAACCGTTGCGGTCGTGGTCACCGCGTCATCTGGTATTTGGCGCCCAGCCGCGCGGTTAGGTGGGTGGCAATATTCACCGCGATTGCGATGGCCACCAAAATTGTGCCAAGCGCCAATGCCAGCGTCAGGTTGCCTTTGGAGGTTTCTAGCGCGATCGTAGTTGTCATGACCCGCGTCACCCCATTGATGTTGCCGCCGACGATGATGACCGCGCCGACCTCGGCCAGGGCTCGCCCAAAACCTGCCAAAAGCGCCACTGCAACCGCAAAGCGCGCGTCCCAGACAAGCGTGGCAATCTGGCGCTGCGGCCGCGTGGCAAGCGCGGCAAAAAGCGGCCTGTAGTCCCGGTGAAGTGGTTCCACTGCCTGATGGGTCAGTGACAAGATAATCGGAAAGATCAGTAACGTCTGGGCCACAACCATTGCCGTCGGCGTAAACAGCAGCCCAAGGTCCCCAAGCGGCCCGGACCGGCTGAGGAGCAAATAAACCGCGAGCCCCACCACAACCGGCGGCAGCGCCATAAACGCAGTGGCAAGCACAAGGATTGCCTGTCGTCCCCGAAACCGCGCGATGGCCAAAACTGCGCCCAACGGCAGCGCCAGGGCGGCGGCGATCACTGTGGCCGAGATCGATACCCGCAGGCTTAGCGTGACAATCGCCAAAAGGTCCCGGTCACCCGCGACAATCAGCGCCAATGCCGTGCCTAAGACCTCCATGGTGCCCCTTGCCCTTTTGCCTTGCGTTGCCAAGGTATGGGTGTGCAAGGGCTTTGCACAAGTGGCAAGGGAAAGGGTAGGCACCATGGCGATCACCCGCGACGAGGTGTTGCGCGCCCTTCGCGTGCTCAAACTGCCAGACGGGCGCGACGTGGTAGAGGCGGACTTTGTTCGCGCGCTGAGTATTGACGGCCCCAAGGTGCGCTTCGTGCTCGAAGTGCCTCCTGCTCACGGACCGGCGATGGAACCCGTGCGCGCCGCCGCCGAAAAGATCGTAGTGGGGCTCGACGGGGTAGACCAGGCGAGCGTTCTTTTGACGGCCCATTCCGGCGCGCCACCAGCACCTGCCGCAAAGCAGCCGCCGCAACTAAAGGTCGGCGGCCATCCAAAGCCATCCGCTGATCGAGCCCCCATAGCGGGCGTGGATCGGATACTGGCTATTGCCAGTGGCAAGGGTGGGGTGGGCAAATCCACCGTGTCGAGCAACTTAGCCGTGGCGTTGGTGCGCAGCGGTCGGCGGGTAGGGCTTCTGGATGCGGATATCTACGGGCCGAGCCAGCCACGGATGATGGGTATAAGCCAGCGGCCCGCGTCGCCCGACGGCAAGACCATCTTGCCGCTAACCGCCCACGGGGTGACGATGATGTCGATCGGGCTCATGCTGGAACCGGACCAGGCGGTGGTCTGGCGGGGGCCAATGCTGATGGGTGCGCTCCAACAGATGCTTGGGCAAGTGGCTTGGGGCGACCTTGATGTGCTGTTGGTGGACCTGCCGCCGGGGACAGGGGATGTGCAGTTGACGCTCAGCCAAAAGGCCCAGGTCACCGGGGCAGTGGTGGTGTCAACGCCCCAGGACGTAGCCTTGCTCGACGCGCGCAAGGCTATGAACATGTTCGAAAAAACTAAGGTGCCTGTGGTCGGTATGATCGAGAATATGAGCACCTACATCTGCCCCTCTTGCGGGCATGAGGCGCATATTTTCGGCCATGGCGGCGCCGAAGCAGAAGCGGCGCGCCTAGGCATACCGTTCCTGGGAGCGATCCCGCTCGCGCTGGATATCCGGCTTGCCGGGGATGGCGGCACACCTATTGCCGCGGGCGACGGTCCCTTGGCAGAGGCTTATGCCAAACTTGCAGGTCGTCTTGTAGAACGGGGCTTGGCGTGATCGGGAACGGGTCAATTGACCCCGACGCCATGCGCGACTTTGGGGCAAATGTCCGGTTTGGAACGGCAGCCGACGACTACGCCACCCATCGGGCTGGGTTTCCCCGGGCGTTTTTTGATCGGCTTGTAGACATGGGTTTGGGGGGCGGTCGCGCGTTGGATATCGGGGCGGGTACGGGCACCGTGGCGCGCGGCCTGGCGCGGGCCGGGGCGACAGTTACCGCACTTGATCCCGACGCGGCACTCCTGGCGAAAGCCGAGAAGTTGGCCACCGCGGAAGGATTAACAGTCCACCATATCACCGGGCGCGCGGAGGCGCTGCCATTCCCGGATAAATCATTTGACCTGGCGGTGGCCGGCCAGTGCTGGCATTGGTTCGACCGCCCCCGCGCTGCGGCTGAGGTTGCGCGGGTGTTGCGCCCCGGGGGCGCGCTAGTGGTTGCCCATTTCGATTGGCTGCCCATGGCGGGTACGCTTGTGGCCGCGACTGAAGCGTTGATTTTGCGCTACAATCCGAAGTGGCCGGGGGGCGGTGGCACCGGGCTTTACCCGGCCTGGCTTGCTGATCTGGCGGGAGCGGGACTTTTGGACCTGCGCACTTTTAGTTTTGACGTGGCGCAGCGGTATAGCGCGGACGCCTGGCGCGGCCGGATCCGGGCCAGCGCCGGGGTGGCGGCCAGTCTTGACGCCGACGCTTTGGCGGCCTTCGATAGGGATCTGCAGGCGCTGATGGCCCGTGATTTTCCTAACGATATGCACCACTTTGCGCATCGCTGTTGGGCAGCGCTGGGCACGAGGGCGCCGGGGCAAATCGTGTGGGCCGGTGCCGCGCAACCGGGTTGACTCAGTCTTGGGGATCTTTAGAAGCCGGGGTCTGATAGACGCGCGGCCCCGCCGCACCGACGGAGACCACCGCCATGGCCAAACCTACAACTATTAAAATCCGCCTCAATTCGACTGCTGGTACGGGGCATTTTTACGTGACCAAGAAAAATTCGCGTACGATGACCGAAAAAATGTCTATGCGCAAATACGACCCTGTTGCGCGCAAGCACGTCGAATACAAGGAAGGCAAGATCAAGTAGCGCTCAACGGTCCGGCACGGGCTTGGCGCCCTGCCCATCTGTTTAGGTCGCTCCAGGGGCGGCCTTTCGCTTTTTTGGGCTTTGCCTAGCCGCCGCCTACGAGCGTCACGATAATGGTGATCGATCCCATCAAGTGCGCCGCAAGCGTCGGCACCATGCCAAACGGACGTACAAGTGCCGGGCGGTTAATGCGGTTGAACAGGGTCCCGTGTATGTAGCGCCCACTAACCAAAAGCACTGCCTGCAAGACAACCGTCCATGAAGCGGTCAAAAGTTCAGCCAGCGCCAGCAGTATTAGGCCAAGAGGTATTTGCTCAGCGGCGTTACCTTGGGCGCGAATTTTCATCTCGATTTCGCGGTTCCCGCCGGTACCAAGCGCAACTTTGCCCGTTCGGCGGGCGAAAACCACCTGCATGGTCAACCCTACATGCAAAAAGCCCAAAAGCGCGGCTGCCCAGGCGGTGACTGGCAAGGGGAACGGGTCCATGGCTGGGCTCCTTCAGGGGGACATGACGGGGTCAAAAAACAGAAGGGCCGGGAATGACCCGGCCCTCTGCGTCAGATCGCGTTAAGCGATCCGTTACTCTTGGGAGCCCATAAACTGCAACAAGAACATAAACATGTTGAGGAAATTCAGGTAGAGGCTGAGCGCGCCCATAATAGCTGACTTTCCGAGCCAGTCGGTATCGCCGTGGTGGGCATGCACGACATACTCGTTCTTAATGCGCTGCGTGTCGTAGACGGTCAGACCGGCAAAAATCAAAAGACCTACTACATTGATCGCGAAGGCAACTGCGCCGCTTTGCAGCCAAATGTTGAGGATCGCGATCACGATCAGACCGATCAGACCCATCATTAGGAAAGAGCCTATGCCGGAAAGGTCCCGCTTCGTGGTATAACCGTAGAGGCTTAGACCCGCAAAAGCGGATGCAGTGGCGAAGAAGGTCGTGGCGATCGACATGCTGGTGAAGACTGCAAAAATCCACGAGATCGACAGGCCCATAAGCGCCGAAAATAGCCAGAATACACCCTGAGCCGTGCCGAGCGACATGCGGTTGATCATGGCACTGAAGGCGAAGACGACGATGAGCGGTGCGAACATGATAACCCAGCGTACCGGCGACGAATACATCGTCTCGAGCATGGACACAGGGAAGATCATGGTAGATTCGCCGGCGACCGCGCGGGCAAAATCTGTGCCAACGAAGTAGGCCACGATACCTGTGATGAACATCGCCACAGACATCAGCCCGTAGACTTTATTCATATGAGCGCGGAGGCCCGTATCGTATTGCGCGATATCGACCTGAGCGCCAGCGCGGCGGACGGTCTCGTACTGTGCCATTGTTCTCTCCATATCAAAGGCGGCTAATGATCAGGCACACACCGGCACCGATCTCTCACCCGTTGATATTGGCAAAATACGCGGCGTTTTCAAGAGTGCGCCTGTCGCAGTTCACCGCCGATGCCGCCAATGCTCGGGCGCGTCCCAGAAGCGGCGTGCGGCCTCAGCAGCGGCCGCCTCCCGGCTCAGACCTATGTCATGCAGCTGTTCAGTGCCCAACCGAGCCAAGGCGCGCCGCTCTCGGGCAATTTGCCGGGCGTGGGTAAAAACGGCCCAGACCGTCCTGGCACGGGCGGGGGCGATGCGGGTTAAGGTAGACGTAGTCATGGGCTGTCCTTTTCGATCTGAAATGCCAAGGTGTGATGATGATCGCCACCGGCATCAATTTCCTTGATATGTCTTTGCCAGACCGCTATCCATTTTGGAAACGAATGATTGTGACGCTAAGCATCAAGGATGGTTATATGCCCCGGAATCTCGATCTGACTGCCTTGCGTAGTTTTGTGACAGTCGCTGAAACTGGTGGTGTGACCCGGGCTGCGGGCCAACTCAACCTGACGCAAAGCGCGGTGTCGATGCAGCTTAAACGCTTGGAAGAGTCGCTCGGCCAGGCGCTTTTGGATCGGTCCGGCAGGGGGGTACAGCTTACAGGGCAGGGGGAACTGTTGCTGAGCTACGGGCGCAGGCTGTTGTCTATGAACGATGAACTTTGGGCGCGGATGACCTCTACGGCCTACGAGGGCGAACTGACCTTTGGAGTGCCCCACGATGTGGTATACCCGCACATTCCCAGCGTGCTGCGCGCCTTTGCCCAGGCCTATCCGCGGGTGAAGGTGAACCTGAACTCTAGCTTCACGCGCGGCTTACGCGCCCAGTACGAAGCTGGCGAGGCGGACGTGATTCTTACGACCGAACCCGATACGGCGCCGGGGGCCGAATGCCTGGTTGAACTGGACTTGATCTGGTTTGGCGCCCCGGGAGGGCAGGCCTGGCGAGAACGACCGCTGCGGCTGGCGTTTTCGCGCAATTGCATCTTTCGGTCGATCTGCCAGCGGGCCCTGGACGAGGCGGATATCCCTTGGGAACCAGGTGTAGAGACCGACAGTGACCTGACTATTGATGCGTCTTTGTCCGCCGATCTTGCAATCCACGCGCGACTAGAGGGGACGTCGGCGGGGCTTGTGGAAGAAATCGACCATAAGGGTGCTCTTCCAGCGCTGCCGAGGTTTCGCGTGAACCTCTTTGCCCCGCCGGCGTCGAAAAACCCGCTTGCGCAAGCGTTGGCCGACGAGGTGCGCCGCGCCTATGCGGCGGCTCTTCCTCTGCGCCGGGTGGGTTAGACTTCGACCACAACTTTGCCTGTTGCCTTACGGTTTCGCAAAAGCTCCAGCGCTTCGGCTGCGCGGTCAAGCGGAAGCCGGTGGCTAACGTGGGGTGTTAGGCGCCCTTCTGACCACCACTGCAAAAGTGTGCCCAAGCTATCGCCTAGAACTGTCGGGTTCACCCGAGCGTAGCCGCCCCAATAATAGCCGATAACGGTCAGGTTTTTTACCAGAAGGTGGTTGGCCGGGATCTGCGGAACGTCGCCGCTGGCAAACCCTAGGGGGATAAGCCTGCCGTCTGGGTTGGTCGCCCGCATCAGCGCGCGAAATTGATCGCCGCCCACCACATCGTAGACCACATCAGCGCCGCCGAGCGCTTTCACGTCGGCGCGCAGATCCGCGGTGTCACTGTCTAGGGTATGGTCTGCGCCCGCGGCTCGGCATATGTCTAGCTTTGCTGCGCCCCGAGCTACGGCGACCACTTCGGCCCCCATGAGTTTGCCGAGTTCGACTGCCGTTAGCCCTACGCCCCCAGCGGCCCCGGTGACAACGAGGCGCTCCCCTGGTTGCATGCGCGCGCGATAGTCAAGCGCCAAATGTGCTGTGCCGTAAGCCACGGGGAAGGCGGCGGCGATCTCGAAGGGCATGGTATCGGGGATGGGCACACAGATTTCGGCAGGGATGGCCGCGTATTCTGCCAGCCCGCCGTAACCGATGTAGGACAGCACCCGGTCCCCGGGGGCGAGGGCGCTAACACCTGCGCCGGTGGCTTCCACGGTGCCCGCAACCTCCATGCCGAGGGTAAAGGGGAGCGCGGGTTTTTCCTGGTAGCTGCCTTTGATTAGGAGCAGATCGCCGAAGTTAAGCGCGCAGGCGCTAAGCTTAACCAGCACCTGACCCGGCCCGGGAATCGGTTTTTGTACGTCGCGTAGTTCAACTTCCGCGCCATAGGCGACAACCTGGCAGGCTTTCATCATAGGCGTGAGCCTTTCTCTAACTAAAATAGACGATATTTGAATTCACGCCTGGGCGTATGATCTGCACGTAAATGGAACGAGTCCCCCAAATTGCTGACCTTTACGCTTGCGGAAACTGCAAAATGCAACTGACGCGTTCGTAAGCTGTCATTTTTGAATGCGCATTCAGTTTCATCTTTAGATTGTGCGGACTGCACACTATGGTGCACCCAGCCACCGCATCTAAAACCGCGCCACACTGAGCGTGTCCCGGGGGATCGGTCGCACCTGTCGGTGTTGGGAATGGGTGGCCCTGCACCGTCAGAATTTGTAAGGGTATGGGAGCAGTCAGGTAATGAGCGCCAAGCATCCGGTTGATGTCCATGTGGGCAAACGCGTTAGGCATCGCCGTTGGATGTTGGGGGTAACCCAACAGCAACTCGGTGAAAAGGTGGGGATCAAGTTTCAGCAGATACAAAAGTACGAAACCGGCATGAACCGGATTAGTGCCTCGCGGCTCTGGGACATTGCCGAAGCACTTGATGTGTCGGTCGGTTTTTTCTTCGAAGGGTACGACAGCGGTCAGATGGCCGCGGAGCAGGAGAAGACCGCCGCGGGCGGGGACCTTTTGTCGGACAAAGAAGCGCTTGATTTGGTGCGGTCGTACTATGCCATTCCTGAAAATCAGCGGCGCAAGCTGTTTGACTTGGCTCGGGTGTTAAGCAGTACAGGCTGACCGGTGCGCGCGACACCCTCTGAAGAGTCTGAAGCGACGCCAATGCCGCAGGATATCCTCTCCACGGCCCACGCCCTGGCGGATGCCGCGCGGCCAATTGCCCTGCGCTATTTCCGCGGGTCAGGGCAGGGGCTCGAAAACAAAGAAACCACCTATTTTGATCCTGTGACCCGGGCCGACAGGGAAATCGAAGCCGCGATGCGCGAAATTCTTGCGGCCCGACGTCCCGATGACGCCATCTTGGGAGAGGAGTTTGGCCCCAAAACTGGAAATTCCGGGCTTACCTGGGTGCTGGACCCTATCGACGGCACGCGCGGGTTTATCTCCGGCACGCCGACCTGGGGGGTTTTGGTG
>JBCCMR010000034.1:0-14647 GCA_039026255.1 Pseudomonadota bacterium | reverse complement strand
CCGCGGGTTTTGGGCGCCGGCGCGACCCCGAAGAACTGCGCCGCCCCAGGGCTGTCGCCGCTGCCCAAGCCATGCGCGATGCCGGATGCTGGTCCTTGCGCCTGCGGCCCAGGGGCCCAGGGGCCCAGACCTGAACCCCCTTGAACTGGCATTCGCTGAAACACCAAGCGCAGCGGTGCCGGATCGGCGCGAGACCACCCACCGCCATGCGCCGCGCCATCAGGGACATCTGCGGCCCGTTCTGCCCCGGAGGAACGTTGGAACCACTTCCAGGCTATGGGATGTGTCTCAAGCTAAAAGGTGGACGGGCTAGGATGCGGTGGCGCATCCGGGTGGGCGCCTGTCCGTGGTAAGTCGTTTGAAATCTGACAGGACTAGCTGGCACCGGATCCTACCGCGGATAAAGTCGCCGGCTACCAAACTGGGTCCATTAATAAGAGGCCGCCGCCGTTCCCGGGTGCAATGCCAAGCGCCGGTTAGCCGCCTTCAAGTTGTTTTGCGGCTTCCTCTGCTTCCGCTTGCGCGGTTGCGGCGGCTTTGCGTGCAGCATCGAGTTCTGTCTCTAACGCTTGCACTTGCGCCTGCGCTGCCTGGGCCCGGGCGGCGGCGCTGGTGTCTGCGCCGCCATCCCCGCCGCCAGCTACCTTAGCGGCCAAATAACCCCCACCAGAAAGCCCCATTAAGATCAGGACGTTTTGCGGTACGTCAACCATGGCTTCCGCTTTGATCGACAGCATTAGGAAAAGCCCGGCCACGACAAATGTGAAAATCAGGAACTGAAACCGCGACAGCGATGCTTTCGGCCGCCCCTCCGCGTCACCGCTGATGCCCATCGGTTCCGAAATGATGCCCGACAGTGGTATTTTGCCAGTGCCAATCTGGTAAAGCACCGCCGCTGCGAAAAGCACAACCACACCCCCGAAAGAGATGAAGCCCACCAGTGCTATGTCTTCGCTTTTGACCCCCATTCCAACCGCCACGCCAGCCACCACAACGATGAACCCTACAGTTCCCAAAACCGTCAGGATGGGGATCAACCCCGGTGCGTTAACTCGGCTCATGATCTATCTCCAATAAAATTGCGTAAAATTTTGCCAATTACATAGGTACCCTGGGCCCCGCCCAGGGCCAGCACCAAACCAAGAGGTAGGTCGGGCATGGTCACTTCGCCGCCCGCAGGCGCGCCTAGGCGGGCAAGGCCCTCTAATCCATAGGTCAGTGCTACCGCCAGGGTCGCAAAGAAAAGCAGAACGCGTTCAGGATCGGCCCGGCGCCCGCCCGGACGGCGCAATAGACCTCGTGCACGATTGCACCCAGCGACCACATCGCGAAAAACAAACAGTAACGCGGCGCCTAGCCACAATAGCAGCGCCACCTGCATCCAATATGTTGCCATATCTATCATGGGTTCGCCTGCGCGAAACTAATCAACCAATACGCGTGAAAATGGCGCCAAAGGCGATGTTTGTAAAGCCCGCTGCAGCATGGTTCCCGGCGCTTGTCCCCCGACGGCTGAGGCTCTACACCCGGACCGCGCAGCGTTGGCCCCTTAGCTCAACTGGATAGAGCAGTCGACTTCTAATCGACAGGTTGAGGGTTCGAGTCCTTCAGGGGTCGCGTTGGGGTCCGTCTATGGCGTCGGGCCCGATGGCAAATTGCACCTGAGGCTTATGGCGGGGCACCACTTTGGCGACGCCCTCGCGGGCGCGCGTTTCAGCGATGGCCTGAGCCTGCAGCGCCCCGGAACTGGTTGGGGCCGAAACACCTTGGCGGGCGCGCAGGGCCGCAAGGGCCTGTTTGAGCCCTGAAAGCGGGATCGTCGCCGCAATCTGGGCGTGCCGCTCAAGCACCAGCGCCGCCCCGGGACTGGTCAGATGGGCCTCCCAAAAGGCGTCGAGCGGTTGGCCTATGTGGGTTTGAAATGCAAATTCCCGTCCGTCAGGCAGCGCCAGAAAGAGTTCTCCGGATAGCCCGGAGGGCGCTTCGATCAGAGGTTGGCGGCTCACTGGGTCGAGTTGTAGGATCAGCACGCCGCGGTAGGCACTACAGCGTGCGCGGCAAAGGACACGCCAACCGGGAACGGTGGCCCAGGCCTCGTCAGCAGTTGCAAATTTTTGGGTGCAGGGGAACGCCGCAGTCAAGATCGCTGCCAAAAGAACGGTCAGAGTCGCACGGAAAACCATGGCCCGGCTTCGCTGCCTTGCGTGGCAAAAACGTGGCACGATCGGGCCGGTCTCCGGGCGCGCCTGTCGATTTTTCCCAAAAAAAGCTGAGCTATCGCACTCCGTTGCGGCACGTATTTAAAGACCGCTTAAGCCACTGCAGGCCGTGCCGTAAAACCAACGACCAGCGGGGCTCTTTCAGGTCGAAGCGGCTAAGATGGCCTGAGCTATGGCGGTGCCAGATGCCCAGGCATCGCCGATGCGCGGGCCAAGGGTCCAATCACCGCCAACCCAAACCCCGTTGTCGGTGACAAAGGGCTTCCCGAGCGGGGTTGTCGCATGGGCGTAGCGCCAACCGTGGGCGCTGGCATATACGGCGTCGCGAGGTTCTGCACCGATTTCCGCGCAAAGCATGGCAAGCATCCGTTTGGCGGTATCGCCGCGTGGGGCGTCAAAATGCACAGCGCTCCAGTTCGGTGCCGCTTGGGCGACCCAGGTGACCGGCCCCGAGGCGCGCCCGGGCTTGGTGCTGTCCTGGGCAATCCAAGTGAGCAGTTGCTCCGGGTCGCGGCGGGTCACAAAAGGCGCAGGTGACGGGGCCGCAAACGCGGCCATCAGCGTGAGCACCGCCTCCATAGGCACACCCTCGGCCACCGCCGAGAGTGGGTGTTCTGGTCCCAGGATCGGCGCCACTTGGGGGGCCGGGACCGTCATCACCGCATGGGTCGCGTGCCAGGATGCCCCAGAGCCCGCTTTGGCCCGCCAGCCGCTGCCTTCGCCGGTTCCTTGGGCGTCATGGGTCAAGGCTGTCACCTGGGTTTGAAGACGTATATCAAGCCCTTGCGCCAGCGCCTTCGGCAGGGCCGACATGCCCGGCCGCCCCACCTGGCGTTGCCTACCCGGTTCCGTTTCCCAGCTATGGAGCACATCCGCTGCGGCCACCATCACCGCGTTTATGCGCGGGTCTCCGACGGGCAGGTTCTGGGCACCGTGATCAAACTGCAGCGCGGTGCCCTCTGCTTCGGCCCGGCGCGTGGCCACGCGTCCGCCGATACCTCGCCCTTTGTCGAGCAGCACAACAGACCGCCCTGCCGCTATCAGGTGGCGCGCGCAGGCGATCCCCGCCATACCCGCCCCGACGATCAAGACGTCAGTCACGGCAGGCCGACGGTGGCCAGGATCGCGGGGACTTTCTTTTTCACTTTGAAAAAGCCCGCGCTGGCGTGAGGCCAGATTGCCGTGTCCCAGTCGCGGCGCCATTCGGTAAGTGTGATACCTTTTTGCGAAAGCGACTGTTCGGCCGCGCGAAGCCAGTCGCGTAAGGGGCCCTCAGGCACATAGGGCATAGCGATCTGCGTGGCCCCGTGGCCTGCGGCCCAGGCCGCCAGATCGCCCGGAACCCCGGCGCGCAGGGTGTCCGCAGGCAGGTCAATATAGGATGCCGCATCAGCTAAGGCACCCGCTTCGAATGCGGCGACATGATCGGCCACCGGCAAAGGGGACCGAAGGTGGCTGCCCGCCAGGGTGGCTGCGGCCCGCAGATCAAGGGCGGACAGGTCGAAATCGTCCGGGCGGCAGTCCTCTTCTGTGATCAAAAGGACCGTCGGCGCGCCAGACTTAGGCTGTGCTATCTCTCGAAGTGGTTCCAGCGGGGGCAATCCATCCGGTTCCAGGTGGTCGAGCGCCCGGGTGTCAGTGGCCAAATCGGCTTCGCGCGGGGTAAACCGCTGTTCGGTGAATTTGGTGATGTTCCACGCCTGCGCGGCATAGGTTTTTCCGCGGGTATGAAGGCCGGCAACCCAGCGCCAGCCAAGCGTGTTCGATGCCGGGTCTCCGTCAAGTAGGTTGCGATAAAAAAGGTCAGCCCCAAGACGCCAAGGCAGCCCTAGGGTGAAAATCCAAATCGAGGCAAACCACATTCTCGCATGGTTGTGCAGGTAGCCGGTGTCCGTCAGCTCTTCGACCCAGGCGTCGAAACAGTCGATCCCAGTGTGCCCAGCCGCGGCCTTGTCGTAGCGTTTGCGTAAGGCCCGGTCGGTTTCAAGCGCCTGCAAATCTCGGTCTAGCCCGTCGCGGTAAGCAGCCCATGTGGCCGGTCGCCGTTCTAGCCACCCTTTGAAATACCCGCGCCAGACAACTTCTTGGATGAACTTTTCGGCGCCATCGGGGCCATGTTCGCGCACGGCGGCTGCGGCAAGCTCTTCTTCCAGCACGAGGCGCCGACGCACGTAAGGCGATAGAACCGACACGTCCCGGTGCCGCCCGGGTCCCCGGTCATAGTTTCGCCCGCTGGTGTAGCGGCGGCCCATACGCGGAGTAAACGCGGCAATCGCGTCTTGGGCTGCAGCGCGCGTGGGCACGGCGGCTGCGGCGGCGGGTATATCCTTTGGCATCAGGCTCTCTTCCGTCTTCTTGGCAGTAAGGAGCAAGTAGGGCGATCCCCCAGCGCTGACAGGGCAGGCCGGGGTCACGGAAAGTCGCGGCCGCCCGGTCAGGCGGTGTCCAAAAGGTCCGCGCTTGCCTGCCAAAGCCGCTCTGCCGCGTCATCGTCGCAGGCGTGGGCGTCGACGCCGCTGTAGCGGGAAAGCGGGCTCTCGGGGTCTGTGGGGGCGGCGATATCGCAGTCTTCGCAATAGACGCCTGCCTGGCCCACGAGCGCCGGTGCCGTGGCGGCCCAAAGCGTGGTCGTGGCACCTTGGTCGGGGGTTTTGAACATCCCTCGCGCGCGCTCGCTCAGGGCACCGTCTTCCCCGATCCAGCCGAGGGCCATCATCTCTTCTTTGGGGAGGTGGCGCTGCAGAGGCGTCAGAATTCCCCCGGGATGCACTGAAAAAGCCGCCCCTCCGGTGGGCGCCAGGCGCCGCGACGCGCCGTTGGCAAAAAGCGCGTTGGCGGTCTTGGCTTGACCGTAAGCGCGCCACTTGTCGTAGTCTTCGCCGGTGAAGTCCAAGTCATCCCAGCGGATGGACGAAAGCTTGTGGGCGGTTGACGAAAGCGCGACCAGGCGTGCGCCATGGGTGGTTCGTAAAAGCGGCCAAAGCCCCTGGGTCAGGGCGAAATGGCCCAGGTGGTTGATCGCGAACTGGCTTTCCCAGCCCGGGCCGACCCGGGCGAGGGGACAAGCCATGACGCCGGCGTTGTTAATCAGGAGGTCGAGCTTATCAAGTGCCGCAACCTGGTCGCGGGCAAACCTGCGCACGGAACTGATGTCCCCCAGGTCCATCGGCGCCGTGGTCACCATCCCTGGCATCCCGGCAAGCGTTTCTTGCGCCTTGGCGGGGTTTCGCACCGGCACGATCACCCGCGCCCCCGCCTTTGCTAGGGCGCGGGTGGTCTCAAGCCCGATGCCGCTGTAGCCGCCGGTAACAATCGCGGTTTTGCCGCTAAGGTTAACGTTGGCCATCACCTCCGCAGTGCTGGACTTAGCATGAAAGCCGGATGCGACGGGGATTTGGTCTGCTAGGGCCATGGTGTTCTCCGGGGTGCGGTTCGTGTGTCGCCCCATGGTGGGCGGCACGCGCGCTGCGCGCAAGCCCCGCGATCGCAGTCAGAAAACGAAGTCGTCGGCGCCGAGGTTGGCGACAAGCACACCGTTGAGCGTAACGGTGACGGCGCCGATTGCCACCTGCGCCGCCCCGCCTAAGTCGGTCAGCGTAAGGTCACCGAACCCCGTAGCCAGGTCTGATAGGTCAATCCGGTCTTCGCCTAACGAGAAGTCAGTGACGGTGTCTTCCCCGTGCCCAGATGCGAAGACAAAGACGTCGTCGCCCGCGCCACCGGTCAAGCGGTCACGGCCTTTGCCGCCGGTCAACACGTCTGCGCCCGATCCTCCGCCCATGCTGTCGCGCCCGTCGCCGCCGTAAAGGTGGTCGTCGCCAGCGCCGCCCGTCAGCCGGTCGCGGCCTGCGTGGCCGCGCAGGTCGTCGTTGCCGACCCCCCCGTCAAGCGTGTCGAGCCCCTTTGCCCCGCGCAGTACATCGTCGCCGCCGCGGCCCTCTAGCCGATCATCGCCCAGGTCGCCCAAAAGCCGGTCGCCCGCGCGTCCGCCCGAAAGCGTGTCGTCACCGCCCGCCCCGTCGGCGGTCACACCCTGGTCGTTGACCCGTTCGCCAGCTGCGTCCCACCAGGTTCCAAGGGTGATCCAGTCAGCGCCGCCGGTGCCGTCGACTGTGTTGTCGGCGGCGGTCAGCCCGGTCACGTGACCCGCGTCCAGGGCGCCCGCGGCCATGTTGATCAGCGTCAGGCCCGCGCCGCCGCCCAGGTCGATAAAGCTGTCGTCGGTGGCACCGTCGCTGTCGCCGTCGACTGCGGTAATGGCGCCCGCAAGGGCCGCCCAGTCGGTGAAAGTGCCGCCCAGGTCGAGCCGGTCTTCGGCCAAGTCGAAGTCCACGATCAGGTCACTGCCTGCGCCGTCGGTGACAAAAAGGTCATGGCCCAGCCCGCCGCGCATCTGGTCATATCCTGCGCCGCCGACCAGCACGTCATTGCCCTGGCCGCCGAAAAGGTGGTCGATGCCCGCACCGGCGTAGAGCAGATCGCTCCCCCCTTGACCGAAAAGAAAATCGTCTCCGTCTAGCCCGTAGAGCCGGTCATTTCCCGCGCCCCCATAGGCCATGTCGTTGGAGCCGTCGGTGCCGGTGATCGTGTCGTCGCCCGCAAACCCGAACCCGGAGCCGAGCGCTGTGGCCGCATCGAATTGGGCGGCGGGGTCGTAGTCGGTCTCATACCCTTCGTTACGCAGGCGCCCGGCGATCAGGTCCACGGTGATCGTGTCGTCGCCCGCGAAAGCCGCGTTGTCTTCGCCCAGGGAATAGGCGTTCATGCCGTGGGCGTAGGAATGCTGATGCAGGAAACGCAAGCTGCCGTTCCAGTCAATCACAACGAAGTTCGACCCGCCGGTCTCAGCCCCCGGGAACCAGCCGAGCCCGATATCCTGTTCGGCGAACCAGTCGTAGGCAGCGACCATGAAGTCGGTGACGTTTTCGCCGCCTTCCAGGCTATCCACGTAGCCGTGGGCGTTGGTTTCTGTGATCAGCACTGCGTCACCTGCCAGGGGCGCGAAGTGGTCTTCTAGGATGTCGATCAGGTTTTCGCGGTCGGTGGCGTCGTCGGTGCCCACCCACCCGGGATAGAGGTGCGACGACCAGACGAGCGCGTCGCCCACACCCGCGCGCAGGGCATCCAGGGCCGACTGCCCGTCTAACTGGGTGTCCGCAAGGGTGGCAAAATCGCCGGAATATCCCCAGCCGCCGACTAGAACGCGGGTGTCCTGGCGCCCCTGGATCAAATCTGACAGCGCCACCGAATGATCCGCGTAAAGCGCCACAAAATCGCCCAGCGTTAGGCCATCGCCGTTCCCGTTTTCGCGGATCGAGTGGCGGTAGCCCGCGGGTTCGTTCATCAGCTCCAACCCGTAGAGCGCGTCCGCTACCGCAGCGTGCCCGTCAAGCCAGTCCAGCATCGCCGTCCAGGCGTCTTCCATGGCGTCGAAGCTGTTTTCCAGCGCGGCGTAGGCGTCGGCGTTCGACAGATCCGTGTGACCCCATTTTGACCCGGAATTTCCGATATTCTGCACGTCTCCGCCCGCATAGACAAAGAGGACCTCGAACCCCTGGGCCGCGGCCTCGATCAGGAACGCCTCGTATTGCGGGTGAAGCGCGCCGTCTTCATCGAAGCTGAATTCGTTGAAGCCCAGGCGCAGGGTATTCACCTGGGGCAGCGCCTCCCGCAGTTTTTGGGCAAACTGTTCGGGGCGGCCGTCCATGCCCAGGGGGATGGTCTGATAATCGCTTTGCCAGAGGTAGTGTTTCGCGTTGGCGGCCACGTTGGTGGCGTAGACCGATCCGCCGGTGGCGGGGTCGATGGTGGCCTTGTCGATAGCGATCTGATCCTCCGCATGGATTTGCAGGTTGATCATGTTCACGGCGGCGGTCACGGGCAAACGCTCCAAAGCAGACGGGCCCCGGGTTGCGGGGTCTCTTTCCAGCAGTGCTAGGGGTGCAATCGGCCTATTCCTGGGCGCCTTTGTGACCTTCGCGCGGCCCAGATCATTTGGTTAAATTGCGTTTTTGTGGGCCGGAAAAAGATAACCCCGGCGCGCGTGGTGCGGGCCGGGGTTATCCCTGTTGGACTTGAAAGGCCGAAGGGCAGACGCGCTGCCCAGGCCAGGGGTGCCCCTTTAGTGGAGCTTTGCCCCTACCATTGCGATTGCGTCGTCAATGAGCTGGTTGGCGTCTTTGGCGGCCATCTGGGCGGCGATCACTTGGCCTGCTGCGCGCACCGCTACGGTGGCGGCGCGGTCGCGGACCTCTTTGACCGCGGCGTCTTCTGCGCTTTGGATTTGATCTTCAGCGGCCTGCAGGCGCCGGGCGATGGTGACCTGAAGGTCTTCTTTTGCTTGTTCGGCTGCGCGCATAGCCTCCGACTTGGCGGCCTCTACGATTTGCTCGGCCTGCTCTGCGGCTTCCTTCTGCTTACGCTCGAACCCGGCAAGAACCGACTGCGCCTCTTCGCGGAGCGCCCGAGCCTCGTCGAGGTCCTTCTGTATGCCTTCCGCGCGCGCATCAAGCGCGTCACCAAGCAGTTTCGGGACCTTGAAGTAGACCAGAATGCCGATGAAGACGATAAAACCTGCGGCGACGATCAGGTCGGTGTTGGCCAGCGACCAAAAAGTTTTACCAGCGGCAAACGCCGGTGCCGCGATGAACGACAGCGCCGCGGCTCCCAGGATGCGGGGGCTGATCAGTGCAAACATGGCTTACCCCTTCAATTGCGCTTCGACGGCCTTTGCCAGCGCGTCCTGATCTGCCGAACCAGGCATAACCGCTTCAACAATGGCGGCGCTGGTGTCTTTGGCCACCTGATCCACCGCTTGCAGCGCGTTATCCCGAATGGCGCGGATGGCCTTTTCGGACTCGGCCGATTTCTCGGCGATCTCAGCATCCGCCTTCGCCATCGCCGCGTTGAGGTCCTTTTGGATATCCGCGCGGGTTTCGGCGATGATGGCGTTCGCTTCGGCGCGGGCCTGCGCCAGCGCCTTTTTGTAGGCTTCTTCCGCCTCGTGTGCGCGCGACTTTAGCTCATCGGCCTTGTCGAGGTCGTTTTGCACCGCGTCTTGTCGGTCAGCCAGGACCGAAGCGATCCGGGGAAGCGCCACACGCGCCATTAAAAAGTAAATCACGCCCAGCGTCACGATCAGCCAGAAAATCTGGTGGCCAAACCAGTCGCCGCAAAGCTGCGGCATGCCTTCGGCAAAGCCACCCTCCACACAAGCGCTGTGGGCCTGTTCGTAAAGCGACGGTTCTGTTTTCGCGTCTGCCATGGCAGCCCTCCGAATAAGCAGGATTTAGGCGGGCGGCACAGGCTGCGCCGCCCAGTCAGGACAATCCGGCTTAGACGGCGAACATCAGCAAGAGCGCGGTCAAGAACGCGAAAATGCCGAGCGCTTCGGCAAAGGCGATCCCGATGAAAAGCGTAGCCGTCTGGCCCGCCGCCGCGGACGGGTTGCGCAGGGCACCTGCGAGGAAGTTGCCCGCCACGTGGCCCACACCGATGGCGGCGGTGCCCGAGCCGATGGCGGCCAGGCCGGCGCCCACGAATTTACCCAGTTCTGCGATATCGCCTTCCATTGGTTTACTCCTTCAAGGTTGGAATGGCAGGATGAAGTTCGGACCTAGTGGTGCGGATGCAGGGCATCCTTGAGGTAGACACAGGTCAGAATAGTGAAAACGTAGGCCTGGATGACCGACACAAGCAGCTCCAGGGCGTAGATGGCGGTGACTGCCAGAACCGATACTGGCGCAACCAACGCCACCGCGGCAAACCCAGCAAACACCTTAAGAACCGCATGACCGGCCATCAGGTTGCCCGCCAAGCGGATGGAGTGGCTGACCGGCCGCACGAAGTACGAAATAACCTCGATCACGGCGAGGACTGGTCGGATCGCCATGGGAGCAGACCCAATCCAAAAAAGTGACAGGAAGCCCGCGCCATTTTTCACAAAGCCCAGGATGGTTACTGTTAGGAACACTGCCCCGGCCAGGACCGCGGTCACAGCGATATGGGACGTCGTGGTGAACGACCAAGGGATCAGCCCCAATAGGTTCGCTGTGATGATAAAGATAAAGAGCGTGAAGATGTAGGGAAAGTAAACCAACGCGTCTTTGCCCGCCGTATCCTCCACCATTTTGTGCACAAAGCCGTAAAGAACTTCGGCCACCGACTGCGATCGCGTCGGTACAATTGCGCGGCCCCGCGGGCCCACAATCATAAGAAGCGTCACCGCCACAATCGCCAGCGCCAGCCAAAGCGTGAAGTTGGTGATTGTGAACATCTGCACGGCGCCGTCTCCAAAGAGGGGCTTGATCAGAAACTGGTCCAGCGGGTGGAAACTCAGGGAGCTTTCCGCGCCATCGGCTGTGTCAGTCGCCATGCTTTCGTCCTTCGCCTGGGTCCGGCGTGCGACCGGGGCCCGATATTTCATCCAGTGCCGCTGCGGCGGCATTCTTGCGGGCGACGTCTTCCGCGGTGCGCAGCATCGTGCGAACCCCGGCGATGAAGCCGAGCAATGTGAACACGACCAATAGGATCGGAAGCGTGCCGAAAAGCACGTCGAGCCCGTAGCCGATCCCGAACCCCAGCAGCAGCCCTGCCACAAGCTCGGTCACCATGCGCCACCCTTGCTGGGCCGCTGAAATGTGGTTTTCCGCCGCCGGTTCCGGCGTCCGGGCCGCGCGTGCGGCTGCCAGTTTTTCAGACAGCGCCTCCAGGCGGTCGGGGTCCGGGTCATCTGTCATGGGCGACCGGCGACCGGCTCTGTCCTGGGCGTTGCATAGATGGACAATAGCGATCCGACTAGGGGTGTCAATCGGGCTTCTAAAGATATAAATAACTGAAAATAAATAGTAATTTTCGGTGCCGTGCCTGGCGAAATCCATCCTAGGGTTGCCCCTCAAATTCAACGATCCGGTTGAATGTCCCGTCCGGCGCCCGGGCGCAGAGGCCGTTGAAGGGCCCCGACGACGGCCCCCAGCGCCAGGATCAGGCCCGCCGCCAGAAGCCCAGGCGCGATGGTGCCGTAGCGGTCGCCGATGGCGCCCGCCGCCACGGGACCAAGCGTTTGGCCCGTGGCAAAGACGACTGTGAGCACGGCCATGGCATTGCCGCGCGCCGCGGGTGCCATATTGCGCCCCATAAAACCGGTAACCGCCGTGGGTGCCATAAAGACCGAAAGTCCAAAGACCGTGGCGCTCAGTATGAGGCCCGCCGGGGTGGGCAGAACTACAGGGATGACTGTGCCCAGGGCAATTGATGCCATAATCATCGCAAAAGGAGTGCCAGAATTGCGCCGTCCGATCAGGGGCCCCCAGATGAAGGATGACACGATCGTGCCTGTGCCGACAATGCACCAGGTCACCGACACCAGCACGGGCGATGCGCCTAAAGTGCGCATCCAGGCTACCAGAAACGTCAGGTAGACGATGTATCCCGTGGCAAAGAGGAAATAGCCACAGGTGTGGGGCCAAAGCCCCGCCAAGGGGAATGGTGCCGGGGCGGGGGCCGCGGTAGGCGCCCGCACTTGGATCGCTGTCCAAAGCACAAGCGGCACCATCAGAGCGCTCACCGTAGCGATCGCTACCCAGATCAGCGGCCACCGCTCTGCCCCGGTGGCGTTGAGCACGCCCGGGATCGTGGCACCCGCTAGCACCATGGAAAGCCCGCCGCCACCAAAAGTCAGCGCTATGGCCAGCGCAGCCCGACGCGGATTGTCCGATAGTCCGGCTGCCAGCGTGCCCGCGCAGATAAAGACGGGGGCCCCAAATACGCCCGAGGCGATGCGCCAGGTGGAAAGCCAGGTCGCATCGCGCGTGAGCCCGGTTGCCAAAAGCGCTAGGGCACAGGCGACCGATCCCGCACCGAACAGCCAATTTTGGCTGACTACGCGCAAAAGCCGCAGGGTGAGTATGGCGCCTGCCAAGTAGCCCAAAGCGTTCGCGGTGTTCATCCACCCGGCCTGGGCGTAGCCCCAGCTAAGGTCTTCGCGCATGGCTGGTAGGATCAGCCCATAGGCAAAGCGCGCAAACCCGTTAGAAATACACGTCCCAAACGCGAGACCCAGCACCACCCACCAAAACCGTGCGCCCGAAAGCGGCACTTGGGGCGCGTTGGAGCCTGGGGTCGCGGGAGGCATCCCAACGGCCAATGGCTTGCCCGCCCCCTAGCGGGCGGCGACGATAATGACTTCAACCTTAAACTCTGCCGTGGCCAGATGGGCCGACCCGCAGGCGCGGGCGGGCTCATTTCCGGGGCTCACCCACGCGTCCCAAACGCCGTTCATCTCGGCGAAGTCGGCCATATCGTCAAGCCAGATTGTGGCCTGGAGGATCTTCGATTTGTCGCTGCCCGCCTCCTCCAAAAGTGTGTCGATCTTGTCCAGGCAATCCTGGGTTTGTTGGCTCGCAGATGCCCCTGGGGTGCCCACCTGACCGGCCAGGTAGACGGTGTCGCCGTGGATGACGCACTGGCTCATACGGCCGTTGCCGTGGCTGCGAGTGATTTCTGCCATGGGGTGTCCTTTCGAGGTCTGGCGGATGCGGACGCTTAGCGGCCGCGGTAGGGTTCGACGTATTGCAGCGCCATGTCCCAGGGGAAAAAGATCCAGGTGTCCTGGCTCACCTCGGTGATGAAAGTGTCGACTTGGGGCCGGCCCTTGGGTTTGGCGTAGACGGTGGCGAAATGCGCTCGGGGATAAAGGTCGCGCACCACTTCGAGCGTTTTGCCCGAGTCGACCAGGTCATCGAGAATGAGCACCCCTTTGCCGTTGCCCACCAGGGCGGCGTCCGGCTTTTGCAGCACTTGCGCGGCAGCCTGCGTCTGATGGTCGTAACTTTTGACGCTAATGGTATCGACCGTGCGCACGTCCAGTTCGCGCGCCACAATCATCGCCGGTGCCATGCCGCCGCGGGTGATGGCCACGATGGCCTTCCAACTGCCGTCGTCGCCCGGTCCCTGTCCATCAAGGCGCCAGGCCAAGGCGCGGCTGTCCCTGTGGATCTGGTCCCAGCTGACGTGGAAGCCTTTTTCGTGGGGAAGACGTTCGGCCATAGCGGGTCCTTGTGCGGCGTTTGGCGCGGGCGCCGGACGCCCACGCGCGATTTGATACACTGGGCCGAGTGGCGGGGGAAGGCCCGTGAGAGGGCCCGGACCGGGACCGTCGCTGATCCCATATGGGAGAGATTTCAGGGGCTCGCAGAATTTTGCTGCATCGCAGCATAATGACGCCGCGTTGCAGAAAATGACGCGACGGAGCGGGGCGCGTGCAACCTGGACACGAAAAGCGCGGCTGACCACATGCGCTTTCGTGCATTGCAGAAATGTACAACATGCTAAATGTGAGAGGTGACACAGATGCAGGGATGCTATTTGACCGACGCGCGCGACGTTTTCGAAGAGCTGGCGCAGGCTGCCATCGAAGGGCGGATCGAAGATCTTGTCGCCCGGGTGCAGCTGCCGCTTGCGATTTACCTTGCGAAAAACACAATGGTTTTTTCGGATGTCGAGCAGTTCCGCCGGGGCGCGAAACTCTACATTGCGACGCTTGCCGAAACGCGGCTGGCGCGGGTGAAGCTTGACGTTCTTGAAGAAGAGGCCAGTCGCGGGGCCGAGGCGTGTTTTCTAGTGCGCGCGAGCTACCTGGATGCGGACGGAAACCTCATCGGGGACAGTGAAAACCGTTGGTTCGGCACCTACGTGGATGGTGATCTTCGCTTTCAGGTAGTGGAAGTTGTGCGGATGCCGCTCCCAGCGAGCATGCTGCCGAAAGAGCTTTTTGACGAGGGAACGGGCGGCAACGAAACCGCCTGATGGGCGCGGCAAACGATTGGCTGCATTTCTTAACCCAAAGGCCACGGGGGTAAACCCCCGCGAAGACACGTCCGGCGCAGGACAAGCCCTGCGCATTTTTTAAGGTGCGCTTGCGACCTGGGCCATGGGAAAGGCGCACCTCACCGATCACAAGTAGAAGGGCGCAAGCAAACCCTGCGCCCCGAGGTTTAAAACGCCGCTTGGATCAGCGGATGCGGTTGCCGTTGGCTAGGATCGCGCCGCCTTCCTGCATCTCGATCTTCGAGATCAGATGGTCGGGGCCATCACCGCCTGGCACCGCAAAGACGCCCGACATCATCTTGACCATTTGGCCCTGCTCAGCGGGCAAAAGCCCGATGGCCATTAGCTTGTCCACCAGGCCAAGCCCGCCCCTAAGATCAAGGTTCACCGCGCCCACAGGCATTGGCGGCATTTGGCTATTGTCGATGGTGGCCGCCCCTGTCCCGGTAAAGCTGGCACCTGCCAGATCAAGCTCAATCGCGGTGATCTCCACGGTGTCCACCTGTACAGGTGGCACCGGCGAATTGCCTGCTTCGGCCAGGTCAACCAGCCATTTGGCCATGGCGGTCACGTCGATGTTGAGGTTGGCAGCCTCCCGCGGG
>JBCCMR010000033.1:0-14678 GCA_039026255.1 Pseudomonadota bacterium | reverse complement strand
CCGGGTCTTGGGATCATCTTCGACGAGGCCCTAGCCCGGGCAAACCCTTGGATGGGCGACCAACTGCACCTAGAAATGCAAGAGGCCCCCTGCCGCTATGACGCGCCCAATGCCTTTGCCGGGGGCGCCCCGCCGCAAGAGGGTTAGACCGCCCCCCGGCTGTCAGCGCCGCGCTTGCCCCTTGATCACGCCGCGGCTTTGGCCCATCGAAGGTAAGCAACGCTTATCAAGGGTGCCATGCCAAAGAACCGCGCGATCCTATTTGTGCTGGCGGTCATTATGTTCGATGCCATCGGCATTGGGCTGATGTTTCCGGTCATGCCTGACCTTTTGCAGGAGGTGGGCGAGGTGTCGCTGGGCCGCGCGGCGGTCTGGGGCAGCGTGATGTCGATGACCTTCGCGGCCATGCAGTTCCTTTTCGGGCCGCTTGTGGGGGCGCTGTCGGACCGCTACGGGCGCCGCCCGGTGCTTTTGGTGTCCATCGGGGTGATGGCGCTGGATTACGTGATCATGGGCTTTGCCCATACGATCTGGCTTTTGATCCTGACGCGCGTTTTCGGCGGTATCACGGCGGCGAACCAGTCAGCGGGGGCCGCGGTGATCGCGGACCTGTCGGAACCGGCCCAGAAGGCCGCCAATTTTGGGCTCCTGGGCGCGGCCTTCGGGATCGGCTTTATCCTGGGCCCGGCAATCGGCGGCTTTGTGGCCGAGCTTGGCCCGCGCGCGCCCTTCTTCGTGGCCGCGGCGGCCATCGGCACGCTGACCGTGGTGGGATACTTCACATTCCCTGAGACGCTGGCTCCGGAAAACCGGCGAGATTTCGATTGGCGGCGGGCCAACCCCTTTGGCGGCTTCAAGGCGGTGACGCGGCTTGCCGGGCAGGCGCGCATGCTGGTGGTGTTCTGGCTCAACGAGGTGGCATTTGTGGTCTATCCGGTGATCTGGTCGTTCTTTGTGATTGGCAAATTCGGCTGGGAGCCCTGGCTGATAGGGCTTTCGCTGGCGGGTTTCGGGATTTCGATGGCGTTCACCCAAGGCTACCTTATCCGCATCTTGGTGCCGCGTATCGGCGAAAGCCGCACCCTGGTCCTGGGCTTATTGATGCAGACGGTCTGCTACGCGGCCTTTGCCCTGGCGCCGACCACGGGCCTAATTTTTGCGCTTTTGCCTTTGTCTGCCCTGGGGCTGCTAAGCTCTCCGGCGATGCAAGGCATCCTGAGCCGCGCCGCCCCCGATAACGCCCAAGGGGAGCTGCAGGGCGTGGTCACAAGCGTGCGCGCCGTGGCGGCAGTGGTCGGGCCGCTTTCGATGGGGTGGCTCTTCGAGACATTCACCGCCGAAGGCTCTGTGATGTTTTTTGGCGCGCCATTTGTGGCGGCGTCCTGCCTGGTGGCTGTGGCGCTGCTGGTGTTTCTAAGCTGGCGGCGTCAGGCGGCGTTGCGGCCGGCCTAAGCCTCCTCCGTGCGGTCAGTGGCCGGGGCAGGGGTAGGCGCTAGGGCGTCAAGCCGCGCCTTGAGGTCTGGGTCAAGCATGTGCGTCATCGCCGCCAGGGACGGCCGCAACTGGGCAACTGTGCGTGCCGACAAAAGTGGCGCCGTGACGCCCGGGTGCGCCCCAGCCCAGGCCACGGCCAGAGTCGCCGGATGCGCGCCTGCATCCGCGGCCAGCGCGGTCAGCCCCTGTGCCGCGGCGTGCATCCAGTCTGTGCCGTAGCGCGTGGCATAGCGGTCATCGTGGGAAAGCCGCCCGCCGCCCGCGCCGTCACCAACATATTTCCCTGTCAAAAGCCCGCCGCCCAGGGGCGAATAAGGCGTGGTCGCGATGCCTTCTGCCAGGCACATGGGGAAAAGCTCCACCTCCGCCTGACGTTTAACCAGATTGTACATGGGTTGGATGACGTCGATGCGGGTGCCCAGGGCCGCCGCCACCGCCTGAGCCTTCATGACCTGCCATGCGGCATAGTTCGACACCCCAATATGGCGGATGCGCCCGTCGCGTTGCCAAGCTGCCAGGGTAGCAAAGGTGTCTTCGAGCGGCGTGTCATCATCGAAGCGGTGCAAAAAATAGATATCGACGTAATCCGTGCCCAAACGGCGAAGACTGTCGGCGAGCTGTGCTTCCAGGTTCGCCGGACTTGCGCCACCGACATAGGCGCCCTTGGTGGTTAGGATTAGACTTTCGCGATCAGCCTTGGAAATACGGCCGAGTATCTCTTCCGCGCGCCCGTTGGTATAGACCCAAGCGCAGTCGAAGGCGGTGATCCCCGCTTCCCGGCAGGCTTCAAAGCACGCCGCGCTTTCGGCTTCGTCCGACCCATCGCCAAACTGCATCGTGCCAAAGGCGAAGTTGCCAAGCGGGGTGCCGTCGCGGGCGATGATGGCGGGGACAACCATTCCCTAGGCGATCCGCAAGTGCCGCACGCGCGCACCCCGCTCAATCGCGGCCCCGTGCAGGCGGTCGATATCAAATTCGTAGCGGATTTCCTCCAGAAAGCGGATCTCGCCCTCCCGGACGCTGCCGTCTGACGCCGCCACATCGCAGCACAGCGCATAAGACGTTTCAAAAAATTTGGGGGGCAGCGCGCCTTTCACCAAACCAAAAAGCGCATCGAGACCATCTTCGTCCTCGATCAGGTCAAAGACGGTCTGGCTGACGTTTTTGATACGGTCGTCGTCGTTGTATTCAGCGAAGATCGGCAGGTGGTTGACGATGCGTTCAATCGACAAAAGCTCTGACGTGCGGATGCGCTCGTCGCTGACCGAGGTGGCCACCATCATCGCCACAAGGGCGTCTTGGATGGACCAAGGGCTTTCGGAGTTGGGTTCGGTCATGGCAAACACCTGAGACTGTCTTCGATTGATCGAGAGCGGTCCCGTCATATTGACGGCGCCTCGGCGCGGCAATAGGTGAACGCGCGAAAATCTGCCCCGAAAGGTCCCCCAATGTCACAGATGCGCGCGCTTGCCCAAAGCTCCAAGGCTTGGCCATTTGAAGAGGCGCGCAAGATCCTCAAACGCTATGCAAAGGCGCCGCCAGAGAAAGGCTATGTGCTTTTTCAGACGGGATATGGGCCCTCGGGATTGCCCCATATTGGCACCTTCGGCGAAGTGGCGCGCACGACAATGGTGCGCCGTGCATTTGAGCGCCTGAGCGATATTCCCACGCGGCTTTTGTGTTTTTCCGACGACATGGACGGACTGCGCAAGGTGCCCGGCAACGTACCCAACCAGGACGCCCTGGCCCAGGACCTGAACCTACCCCTGACCAAGGTGCGCGACCCATTCGGCACCCACGAGGGCTTTGCCCAGCACAATAACGCGCGCCTGCGGGAGTTTTTAGACAGCTTCGGATTTGAATACGAATTCGCCTCTTCAACAGAGTATTACACCACCGGGCGTTTCAATGAGATGCTGGTCACCGCGCTCGAACGGTTCGACAAGATCATGCAGATCATGCTCCCGACGCTCGGTCCGGAACGGCAAGCGACCTATTCTCCGTTTTTGCCGATCAGCCCAAAAACCGGCCATGTGCTGCAGGTGCCGACGTTGGAACGCAACCTCGCCCGCGGCACCATCGTTTACGAAGAACCAGACGGGGAACGTATTGAGGTGCCCGTGACCGATGGGCATGTGAAAATGCAGTGGAAACCAGATTGGGCCATGCGTTGGGCGGCCCTTGGCGTCGACTATGAGATGTCGGGCAAAGACCTGATCGACAGCGTCACACAAGCTACGAAGATTTGCCGGGCTTTAGGCCGCCCGCAGCCCATCAGCTTGACCTATGAGTTGTTTAACGACGAAGAGGGCAAAAAGATTTCGAAGTCGAAGGGCAACGGCATCGCCATGGAAGATTGGTTGGCTTACGCCGCGCCCGAGACATTGCAGATGTATATGTTTCAGAAGCCGAAGACCGCGAAGCGGCTTTACTTCGACGTGATCCCCAGGGCAGTAGATGAATATCACCAGCACCTTCGCGCTTACGCAGACCAGGATGGCGCGGGCCAATTGTTGAACCCGGCTTTCCACATCCACGGGGATACGGTGCCTGCAAGCGATATGGTCGTGCCCTTTGCCATGCTCTTGAACCTGGCTTCGGTGTCGAGCGCCGAAACCAAGGACGCCATGTGGGGTTTTATCAAAAAATACGCCTCCGGCGCGTCGCCTGAAAGCCATCCGGGCCTTGATGCCGCCGCTGCGCGGGCGGTGCGCTACTACCACGACTTCGTGAAACCCGCTAAGGTTTTCCGGGCACCCACAGACGCCGAGCGATCCGCATTGCTGGACCTGTCTCGCGGCCTGCGGAACGATGAGTCGGCGCTTGACATGGTGCGCCAAAAGGCCCGAGCCATGGGGCAAGAGCCGCCAACCGCCATCGATATGACTGACGAAGAGGAGCTTCAGTCCCTGGTGTTTGCGGTGGGCAAAAACCACGGATTTGAGCCCCTGCGCGCCTGGTTCTCGGCAATTTACGAAGTACTCCTAGGGACAGAGACTGGTCCGCGGTTTGGCGGGTTTATTAAACTATACGGCCGCGAAGAAACCGCAGACCTGGTTGATGCTGCCCTGGCCGGGGACCTGGTTGTTGCCTAGGGGACAGGGTTTAAACTCCAATAAAGTGCATCAGGGCGGCAACCGCAGCGATGGTGCCTAGAATGGCCGCCACGGACCAGCCCCGCCACAAAAGAACCGCGGATCCCGTACAAAGCGCAACCACGCGGAGGTCAAGCGTGGCCGGGTCTGGGACCCAAAGCACAAGTGCACCCAGATCATGACGGGCGACATCGGCAAAAAAGACGTGGAGCGCGAACCAAACCGACAGGTTTAGAATGACCCCAACCACCGCGGCGGTAATGGCATCTAGTACGCCGCGCAGGCGGGGCAGGGTGGCCAGGCGGTCGATGTAAGGGGCGCTGGCAAATATCCAAAGAAAGCAGGGCACAAACGTCACCCAAAGGGTGACCGCGGCGGCGAATGCTCCGCTGGCCCAGCCGCCCGCGCCAAAGCCTGCTACAAAACCCACGAACTGCGTCACCAGGATCAACGGCCCCGGCGTTGTTTCGGCCAGGCCCAGGGCATCCATCATTTGCCCGGGGCTAAGCCAACCCTTAAGCGTCACCACGTCTTGCGCCATATAAGCCAGCACGGCGTAAGCGCCCCCGAAAGTCACCACCGCCAGCTTTGAAAAGAACAGCGCGATTTCGGTAAGAAGTTCAGGCGCCATAAGCCAAAGACCCGCCACCGGCAGCCACCAAACCGCAAGCCAGATCACCACTGTGCACAGGGTTGCACCAGGGGACGGTGGGTTGGCGGTGGCGGTTGGGGCCGGTTCTTCAACCAGCTTCGGGCGGATACGCCACCAGCCGTAAATCCCGGCCAGCGCGATCAAGATGGGAAACGGCACCGCTAGAAAGAAAATGCCCAGGAAGGCCAGCCCGGCGAGCACGTAACGGTCCGTGTTTAGAAGCGCCCGACGCGCCACCTTCACGAGCGCCTCAACAACGATCACAACCACTGCGGCCTTGATGCCGGTAAAGACCGCCTGCACAAAGGGGACGTCGCCCAAAAATGCATAAAGCGTTGCGAGTGCCATGATCACCGCAGCGCCGGGAAGGACAAAAAGAAGCCCCGCAATCAGGCCCCCAGCCACGCCCGCCAATCGCCAGCCGACATAGGTGGCGAGCTGCATTGCTTCGGGTCCGGGCAAAAGCATGCAGAAACTCAGCGCGTCTAAGAACTGTCGTTCCCGCAGCCATCCGTGGCGATCCACCACCTCGCGATGCAGGAGAGCGATCTGAGCGGCGGGACCGCCAAAGCTCAGCACGCCGATACGGCTAAAGGTAGCGGTAATTTCCCGAAGAGAGACCACAGCTCTGGCCTATCAATTCATTACGCCCGGGGGAAGACTGCGTCTGTGGGGCGTTTGACGGGGGCACTTCGGCGGCTAGGTCAACAATTAGACACACAGGAGAGCCCCATGCGAATTTTGAAATCCCTGCTTTTTGCGATTGCCCTTGCCTTTCCCGGCGCGGTTTTGGCGCAGGGGGCTGACATCCAAAGGGTCATCAACGGCCAAATTCAGAGCTTTCTGAAGGACGACTTTGCAACCGCCTTCACTTTTGCGGCGCCAAATATCCGCGGCATGTTCCGCACGCCGGAGAACTTTGGCCGGATGGTGACACGCGGCTATCCGATGGTTTACCGGCCGTCGGAGGTGGAATTTCAGGACATTGAGCCTCGTGGCGCCGAGATCCTTCAGCGGGTGCGCTTGCGCGACACAAAAGGCCAGTATTTCATGGCCGAATACACGATGGTTCTAATCGGGACCGAATGGAAAATCGCCGGAGTATCGATCCTGCGGGAACCCGGTGTCGGGGTATGACACTGGCTCTTCGGCCCATGGCCGGTAGGTTTAGGACTTGGCCCTAGGCACCTGCTTCATCCGGGTTGCTGTGGCCCGCGGTGCGCGCAACAGGCGCGCAACACTGGCGCGCGCGGGCCTGAGCACCCGTTAATCACCCATTGTTAAGGCTTTCCCAACCGGTCGCGCGGGCGCGTCCGGCGCTTATGACGCAATCACAGCGCGAGGCGGGGCCCCTGGTTGACGCCAGCACGCGGCTGTTTGGGAAAGGAATTGGCATGAACAAGGCCATCACCGACGGTATCGCTCTGATGCCGCCAGCGTTTCAATTCGGCCTGGACGTGTGGTCGCGCGAAGACGGTCTGCCGGGCCAGGACACCTACGACAGCGCTGCGGACGCCACGCTGATCGCTGCGGACGCAGATTTTGGTGGGTGTCTCGAGATTTTCAAAACGCAGAACACGCAAAAGCTTCGATACACCGGTGAAACACCGATGCTGGCGGGTTGCTATTGGCAGGTCCGCGCCCGCGTCAAAGCAGTCAGCGGTCCGTTCCCCACCGTGCGTATCGGTGCCTGGGCCGGAGTCGCCGGGGGTGGCCACGCGAGCGGGCTGGTGGAAACCGGCCCATCGGTAACGCTAGACACCTATGGGAAGGTGGTTGAGGTCACGGCAATTGTAGGCTCTGGCGGGCGCAACGGCGTCGATATGATCTGGGGCCAGGATCCGATCTTTGGGCATTTCGGCATCGACCTGACGGGCCCCAAAGACGGTGTCGTGCGCATTGATGATCTGATTATCGAGGATGTGTCGTCGATCTATCAACGGACGCTGATTGATGTGGTGGACGTCACCGACTATGGCGCTGTGGGCGACGGCACAACCGACTGTCGCGCCGCGTTTGAAGCAGCGGATGCCGCCGCAAACGGGCGCACGGTGCTGATCCCAGAAGGGGTCTTTCGCCTCAATGGTTCGGTAACGATGAATTCGGAGGTGCGCTTTCAGGGGACCGTGACCCAGGACGCGGGTCACCTTTTCCAGCTTCTGCAAAACTTTGATTACCCTTCTTATTTCACCGCCTTCGGGAACGAGCAAACGGCGCTCGAAAAAGCGGTGCAGGCGCTTTTTAACTTCTCGGACCACGAAAGCCTTGATCTGAAAGGGCGCGAGATCGACATCAACCGCCCGCTCGACGTGCAAGCGGCGGTGGGCAACAAGACCAGCTTTTCCACCCGCCGGGTCATTCGCAACGGACGCATCAGCGCCGTTTCGTCGTCTGCCTGGGACACTGGGTCGGTGAACAAGCAGGCCGATTATGACGCCGACAGCCCCTATGTCCTGACCGGCATCAGCAATGCCGGCCAGATCGAGGCGGGTTCGCTGGTGACAGGGCCCCAGGGGGTGGGGCGCGAGGTTTATGTCACGTCGGTCAACGCGGGCGCGGGCACGGTATCGCTGTCGTTGCCGCTTTGGGGCGCTCCGAACCGGCAAAGCTACACCTTCACCCGGTTCCGTTACCTGTTGGACTTTTCGGGCTTCAACAATCTGGCGCGGTTTACCCTGGAAAACATCGACTTTGCCTGCAACGCGCGTGCTTCCGGCGTGATGCTGGCGCGCGATGGTTTGATCTTCCATGTGAAGGACTGCTACTTCACCACGCCCAAGGATCGCGGTCTCACAAGCATTGGCGAGGGCTGCGCGGGGATGCTCCTTGACCGCAACCAATGGCTGTCGAGCGAACAGGGCCTTTCCGTAAGCCAGCGCTCCAGCATCGGCTGGAACGCAAACTCCAACGACATCAAGGTACGCAACAACCGTGCGCTCCGGTTCCGTCACTGGGGCCTGCATTCGGGGTCGGGAGCAATTATTTCTGGCAACCACTTTTTCCAGGATGACCCCACCGGTGGCGGCACACGGTCTGCGGGGCTCGTGCTGACCAACAACAGCCCCAAGGTGATCATCGTTGGCAACTATGTCGACCAATGCTTCATCGACTGGACAAACGAACACGACGCCACGCCGTCGATTACCGGGGGTTTTTCGTTTTCGTCGTTCACCTGCACGGCCAACCAGTTCACCAACATCGGGTCGAGCGCGTCGGCGGTCTTCTTCCAGATCAAGCCGCACGGGACGGGGCATTTTCTAAACAATGTCACGATCAGCCACAACGTCTTTAAGGTGACGGGTGGCCCGGCCATGACCCGCGTTGACCTGGTGGACAACTCCATTGCTGACCTGGACCCGAACCGGGCGCGCAATATCGCGGTGCAGGGGAATTCCTACCTCAACGTGGTCAATCCGATGATGAATCCGGTTACGTTTGAGGCGTCGCGTACCAGTGCTGCCAGTACCTGGTCGATCAGCGCCGCCAAGTTCCTGCCCTTTGGCCAGCGGTCCCGCTACGTGACCGCCCTACTGCCCCAGGGTGAAATCCGGTCGTCGTCCAACGCCGGCGTCTACACCATGCCGCATTTTGTGGCGCCCACGGGCAACGGGCAGAGTGTGGACCTGAAGTGGAGCACCGCCGTCAAAGGCAAAGTGCGCCTGACCGTGCGCTGCGACGACACGATCTGACGGGGGTCAGACACCGACCGGAGGGGCCCCGCGTTTCGGCGCGGGGCCTTTCGTTTGCCCGGCAGCCGTGGGGAGCACAGCGGTCGTGGCCAGGGGCTGGCGCGCTACGCGGGTAAGCGCCCTAGCAGGTGCCTTAGGTGCCACTCACCTCACTGTCGCCGGACCCAAAAACCTTAACCGAATATTTTGCGGTCGCTGATGCCGACCGTGTCACGGTGGTCTTCGAAAGGCGCTTTGAATGCAAGACTTGTCCGGGAAAGCCGATACCAAAACGGTGAGGTGCAGCATGCGCGCTTCTTGATCGGCATATGGCTTTTGACGCTCAATAGACGGTGCGACCGAGTACCCAACGAACCGTTCCCAGATGTATTTGTACGTGGCAGACACTCACGCCACCTATCAGCGCACCCCAGACCTAGGCGTTCGCTCCTTAACGGCGTCGACCTGCGCACTTTCTGCGATTGATCTGCTGGTGTCCAAGACCAGTGCGAGACCATTTGGTGGCTGTCCAGGCGCCTTCGGTGAAGGGCGCAAATAAAAGCGCGCCGCTGGAGGCCGCGGCGCGCTTTTCTTAGCAGGGGTGTGGGCTAGGCCGCTTAAGGGTCGCTCACCTCGGCCAGAAGCCGCTCGGTCCGGGCGTCTTCGAGTTTGTTATGAAGCCGCGCGCTTTCTTCGCCGTCGCGGATGGCCTTTGTGATGGCCACGGTGGTGCTCACCAGCATGATTGCGGACATGGCGTAAAAGCCCTTGGCCGCGAATGAGGCTTCCAAAAAGAAGATGCCCCCTGCCATCATGGCTGCGGCGATGGCGAACTGAACGTAGGTGAAAAACGTCCAGGCATTAGAGGGTTTGTCGATGTAGGCATTCATTGGGTTTATCCTTTGGGTTTAGGTTTGGGTTTGGGGTTTTGGATTAGGTTGCCTTAGCGGCCTTGAGGCGGGCCAGAACGGAAGCGCCATTGGGCTTTGTCGGATCGCCGCAGCCCGCGGCGGCCATGCGGTCTTCCAGGGTTTGTGTTGCAGATCGGGTGGACAGTTCGGCGATGGCGGTGGCGGTCGCTTTGGCGTGGGCCTGGCGGTCCTGCAAACGCTTAAGCGTCGCCGATGCCTCCTCCAGATCGGTCTCTGCGTGCCGGGGCAGGGCGCCGCGGACTTTGATGGCCCTGTCGCTTGCTTCGGCCAGGCGCTGGCCCCGTTGGAGCGCCACAAGCTGCGCCTCGCTTTCTTTGAGGCCGGCGCGCAGTTGGGTAATCTCGGCGCTGTAAGTGTCGAGCGTTCTTGCGGTGGCGTCCGCTTCGGCCTCCAAAGCGGCGATGGCTTCGGCGGCTTCGGTGGCCAGGACTTCTTCACCTTTGTCGAGCGCCGCAACGGCCCGGGCTTCAAGGTCTGCGATTTTTGCGCGGGTGTCCTGCAAAGATGCCTTTTCGCGGTCCGCGTAGGCCATGACCACCGCCAGGGCCTTCTTGCTTGTAGCCACGCCCGCTGACGCATCGCGCAGTTGCTGGCGCAGGATCGACAGCGCATTGGCGTCCATGACCGCATCTGCGACGTCGTTGGAGCGGCCCCGGACTAGGGAGATTATCTGGTTGAACATTTGACTTTCGACCTTCTGTGAACGATGTTCACGATATCTAACGGAGCCGTGAACGTTGTTCAAGAAAAAAATGAACGACGTTCAAAAATAATTCAGGACGATCATGTCAGCCAAGACAGAAGCAAAGCGAGCAGCCCTTCGGGATAGCCTGGTGGACGCTGCAGAGGGGCTTATTGCCCAAAACGGTCTGCGCGGCCTTAAGGCGCGCGATATTACGGCCCGGGCGGGCTGCGCCCTAGGCGCGCTTTACAATGCGGTGGACGGGCTCGATCAGCTGATCGTGCTCGTGAACTCGCGCACGCTCACGCGGCTCGGGGAAAAGGCCCTCGCAGAGGTCCCAGCGGACGGCACGGGCGCGGACAAAATGCGGGCCCTGGGCCGGGTCTATGCCGCTTTTGCGGTGGAAAACCCCTATCTTTGGTCGGCGGTCTTTACCCATCGTTTGCCCGAAGGGCAAAGTTCCCCCGACTGGCACCGGGCGGAGTTTATGGGGCTCATCGAGCAGGTCGCCGCCCCCCTTGCGGACCTGCGTCCGGACCTGGACGGTGCGACCCTGCGCCTGCGGGCGCAGACGCTCTTTGCCGCTGTCCATGGGGTGGTGCAGCTGTCTATTCACGGGTTCGAGGTCGGCGCCCCGCGGGATGTTCTTTTTTCCGAGGTCGATGCTCTGGTGGGGGCCATGATGCGGGGCATCCGCTAGGACTTTAGTCGTCGTAGGCCCCCGGCACGCCTAGACGCGGGGCGAAGATGTCGACGCCCGGGGCCAGCCCGTTCACCAGGGTCGGTCGGTCCTGCCAATGGCCATCCGCCTCGGCAATAGCCTGCTGAAATCCGTCGCGGACGTATTTGAAGCGCCCCGTGACGCGGCCCGCAGTTTCATGTTTCAGGTAGATGCCTTCCGCCAGGGCGGTCTGGTCTGTTTGCTGGGCCACCATCTCGGCCCGGCTGCCTGACTTGCGCGCCGCTTCCGAAAGCGCCCCCTGCCAGGCGTCTGATTTGTAAAGCGATCGGTCCACAAGCGCCACAAGGGCCGCGCCCTTTGCGAACCGACCCCGGTGCAGCACCGGCACTGGCATGATCGGCAGCCCCGTGAGAAGCTCCCGCCGGGCACCAGTGTCCAGAAAGACGCCTGCCTTCCGGTCGTAGACGTCAAATTCCAAGAAATAATGCGGCAGCCGGTCGTAAAAGATCGTGTGTTTGGCGTACATCCATTCCCCGTAGACCACGTAGCGGGCGCCAAGCACGGGCAATAGCCGGGGCGCCAGGGCTGCGGCCCAGGTCTTGAAAAGCGCAAAGTGCTTTTCGCGTCCGCCGCCCGTCAAATAGCTGCCGCGGCTTTGCAAATGAAGCTGCCCTGTCGCATCAAACGACAGCCCTGCATTGGCCCCGTCAAGCTTTTCTTCCACCACAAGCGGCTCTGACAAAAGGCGGGCCATGGGTTCTTCGTCGGCCAAATCGCCGCGCTGGAGGCGCGACCCTTCGGCATGGCGGGTGCGTGGGAATTTCAGAATAACCATGGTGAGTGCCCCGCAAACAGGCCCGACCACCCTGGCAAGAAACGGAAGGGAAATCTGGTGGAGCCGATCGGGATCGAACCGACGACCTCGTCATTGCGAACGACGCGCTCTCCCAACTGAGCTACGGCCCCACTCGGCGCGGGGTATCGGTGATTTTCGCAACCTTGGCAAGGCCCGCCCGGGGGCCTAACGCTTGCGGCGTTTGACGTTGCCGCCGCGCTGGCCTGCGCGGCCGGCGGTACTGCGCCCGGCGCGTTTTTGCGCGGCCTCCGATGCGGCTTCGACGGCGCTTTGCCGGGCCAGGGGATCGTCGGCGACGGCCAGGTCCACTGCTTCAAGTCGCTGAATTTCGTCGCGTATGCGGGCGGCTTCCTCGAACTCCAGGTTCTCGGCGGCCTTGAGCATGTCTTTCTTCAGCCCGTCCAGGTGCGCCTGAAGGTTCGCGCCCACCTTGTCGACCTTCGCGGTGACCCGTGACATGTCCGTGTCGCCGTCATAGAGCCCGGACAGCACATCTTCGACGTTCTTGCGCACTGTGGCCGGGGTGATCCCATGTTCTTCGTTATAGGCTACCTGCTTTTCCCGGCGCCGATTTGTCTCGGACAAAGCACGCTCCATAGACCCAGTTACCTTGTCGGCGTACATGATGACCCGGCCGTCGGCATTGCGTGCAGCCCGCCCGATGGTCTGCACAAGCGACGTCTCGGACCGCAAGAAGCCTTCTTTGTCCGCGTCTAGAATAGCCACCAACTGGCATTCCGGAATGTCGAGCCCTTCGCGCAGCAAGTTGATCCCAACCAGCACGTCAAACGCACCCAGCCGCAGGTCGCGCAGGATTTCGATCCGTTCAATCGTGTCAATGTCCGAATGCATATACCGCACACGGATGCCCTGTTCGTGCAGGTATTCGGTCAGGTCCTCGGCCATCCGCTTGGTAAGCGTGGTGCAAAGCACCCGCCCGTCATTTTTGGCCACCCGGCGCACCTCATCCAAAAGGTCGTCGATCTGGGTTTCCACGGGGCGGATCTCCACCGGCGGATCCAAAAGGCCCGTTGGCCGGATCACCTGTTCGGCAAATACCCCGCCAGACTGCTCCAACTCCCACTTTTGCGGGGTGGCGCTGACAAAGACGGACTGGGGCCGCATGGCGTCCCATTCCTCGAACTTGAGCGGCCGGTTATCCATGCAGCTTGGCAGCCGGAAACCGTGCTCGGCCAGGGTGAACTTGCGCCGGTAGTCGCCCCGGTACATGCCGCCGATCTGCGGAACGCTCACGTGAGATTCGTCGGCGAAAACGATGGCGTTGTCGGGGATATATTCGAAAAGCGTGGGCGGTGGCTCCCCCGGGGCCCTGCCCGTCAGGTAGCGCGAATAGTTTTCGATCCCGTTGCAGACGCCGGTGGCTTCAAGCATCTCCAGGTCGAAGTTGGTCCGCTGCTCCAGACGCTGGGCCTCAAGGAGGCGCCCGTCATCCACCAACTGCTTGAGGCGCAACGCAAGCTCATCCTTGATGCCTTTCATGGCCTGTTGCATCGTCGGGCGCGGCGTCACGTAGTGGCTGTTTGAATAAATGCGTACCTGGTCCATCGTCCCGGTCTTGGCCCCGGTGAGCGTGTCAAACTCTGTGATCGCCTCAAGCTCTTCGCCGAAGAACGAAAATCGCCAGCCGCGGTCTTCCAGGTGGGCGGGCCAGACCTCTAGGCTGTCGCCACGGACGCGAAAACTGCCTCGGGCAAAGGCGGCGTCATTGCGCCGGTACTGCTGGGCCACAAGATTGGCCATCACGCCGCGCTGTTCGTAGTCCTGCCCCACTACCAGGTCTTGGGTCATGGCCGTATAGGTTTCCACCGACCCGATCCCGTAGATACAACTGACTGAAGCCACGATGATCACGTCGTCCCGTTCCAAAAGAGCCCGCGTCGCCGAATGGCGCATCCGGTCGATCTGTTCGTTAATCTGGCTTTCTTTTTCGATATAGGTGTCGGACCGTGGCACGTACGCCTCGGGCTGGTAGTAGTCGTAGTAGCTAACGAAATACTCCACGGCGTTTTCCGGGAAGAAGGATTTGAATTCCCCGTAAAGCTGCGCGGCAAGCGTCTTGTTCGGCGCCAAAATGATGGCCGGGCGCTGGGTCTCTTCGATCACCTTGGCCATGGTGAAGGTCTTGCCGGTGCCTGTGGCGCCTAAAAGCACCTGGTTCTGTTCTCCGCTTGTAACGCCTTCGACAAGCTCGGCAATAGCTGTTGGCTGGTCGCCGGCTGCGCTGAATTCCGTATGCATGATAATGCGCCGGCCGCCTTCTAGCTTAGGCCGGCTGTCCATGGTGGGCGTCGCGAGATCGGTTGCGGTCATGGGGCACCTCCGTGATGAGTGATGTGCATTTGGCGTAGCGCGATGCAAGGGCCAACCGACCAGGGGCGGCAGAATGCGCCGGGGTCGCCCGCTGTGGCGAGTTGCATAGGTTTGCAAAATCCAGGGTTGAAAGATTCGTAAAATCAATGGCCCAAAGGAATATTAATGATTGCGCTGCCTAAGATTTATTCCCATTATGGTTGTGCAAGCAGCAAGACCGGTTGTCGACCGTTCGCGTAATCCACCCCACCCCTCGCTCCCACGGGAATGGTCGACAGCCACCCTT
>JBCCMR010000032.1:0-14830 GCA_039026255.1 Pseudomonadota bacterium | reverse complement strand
CTCTTATGCGGGAACGGACGTCTTCACCGGCGGTGACACGCTGGCAGTCAAAGTCGTGGCCTACGATCAGTCGGTCTGGGACGTGACCAGCTACCGCAGCTTTGTGCCGGGCGGGTCCACCAACCGGATCGAACGCCAGGGGCTTGAAATCGAAGCGTCCTACGCGCTCGACAGCGGTTGGTACGCGGACGTGGCCGCCAACTTCTCGACCGGGGACGCGACGCTCGAAAACGGCACGGTTCAGGACTGGCGCCTCAACCCCCAGGACGACATCCGCCTGACCGTGGGCCGCAAATTCGGCGAAGAGCTCGACATCAGCTGGGAGCTGGTCGCCGCACGCCGCTACGACCGCGGTGGCGCTAATGTCGCGGGCTACGGCGTCAACAACCTGCGCGTGACCTATGCGCCGCAGTCGGGCGTGTTGCAGGGTGCTGAAATCCGTTTCAGCGTCGAAAACATCTTCGACAAAGCCTACCAGCCCCGACTGGCCACCCAAAACGCCACCGGCCGCAACGTGAAGTTGTCGCTAGCAAAGACCTTCTGACGATCCCACGCAGGAGACAACTGGGCCCGGTGCGCAAGCATCGGGCCTTTTTTGTTGGGTTGGGACGATGACATCAAGGCCTGGCGAGCGCGCCCAGGCGCGCGCTTAACGGCCTTTGATCTGCACCTGGTAGCTGCGACGGGCGCCCGCGGGCGGCGGCGGGAACGGCGCTGCGCGGCGCACAACGCGCAGAGCGTCGCGGTCAAGCTGGGTGGACCCGGACGACCGCGCTACCCCGGCAGACACAAGTCCGCCGCTTGCGGCAATCGTAAACGAAATGATCGCCGACCCCCGCGTAGAACTACGTGGCCGCGGCACCCTCTGGATTTTGCGCATAACCTGGCCTGGGTAGTCGGACGCCCGCGCATTGCCGGACTGGCCGGCCGCTGGGCGCTGACCCTGCGTGCGCGCGGTGGCGGTTTCGGCCCCCTGGGCCGACCCGCGACGGCTGTCGCGTTCGGAATTGCCCTGGCGTTGGCGCGGTGCAGACGCCTCGGTGCGAACGGTGCGCCGGGGCGCGGGCGCGGCATCGGGGGGCGGCGGGGCCTTGGCAGCAATGGCTGCGGGGCGCGGGCGTGGGCGCGGGCTGTCAAGCGGCGCACCCGAGGCCGCCTGGTCCGTGGCCGTGATGGTTACCGGCGCGGTTTCAACGGGACTCAGTGCCTGGGGCGCCGGCGGCGTGGGCGCCGGTGCGGCAGGGGCTGCTGGCGCAGGCTGGGCGAGCGGCTTCAGCCGCTCGGGCGCAGGCGGCGCGGCCAGGGCCAGGCGCGAGGGCGCGGCGGCCGGTTCTACCGCCCGGACGGGATCGGGTTCAGGCTCTGCAGGGTCTTCGGGCTGAGCGACGGCAGACAGCGTCGTCAGGCGCGGGGTTTCTGTAGCGGTCTGCACCGGCGACGGCGCGGCGGTTTCAGCCGCCTTGGGCGGGGTTGCAGCGGGTGCTCTTGCCGGGTTCTGGGCTGACAGCTCCGCCGGGGCCGGGGCCGGGGCGGCCTCTTTGAGAGTTTGCGCCAGAGTCTGGACCATTGCCTCAGGGGTGGCCGCGGGCGAGGTGTCCACCGCTGGGCGATCAACGGATTGGGCCTCTGCCGTTTGCGCCGCCTGGCTTTCGGTGCGCTCTGCGGGGGTGGCCTCGGCGGTTTGGGCGTTTTGGCTTTCGGGGCTTTCGGCTTCTAAGGTTTCAGCCTCTTTGGCCTCGCGGCTTTCAGGGACGTCAGCACGGTCAGTGTCGGGGACGTCAGCGGTTTCTGGCGCCGCCAGGTCGGACGTCTCGGGCGAGGGCCGCTCGGCCGTGTTGGTGGTATCCTGGGGCTCGGTCGTGCCCTCGGGCGCCACGGGGACTTGGGTCCCCGCTACCATATCCGCAAATGACCCGAAGCGCGCCTGAAGCGCCTCACCCCCGCCTTCAATTTGTGGCTCTTCCGGGGTGCGAAGGAAGGCCAGCGCCACTGCCCCGTGGGCCACCGTGGCCAAAAGCACCGCCGCCACCTTGGCGCCCTTCGATGAAAACATCCCCGTCACAGGCCCTGCTCCGTGACAATCACGACCTTTTCGGCGCCCTCCTCCACGAGGCGCCGGGCCAGCGCCACCAGATCGGCAGCGGCGGCGTCGCGGTCGGGCACAACGCGGGCAATCTCGGTGCCCTCGGGGGCGCCGGTGACCTCTTCCCCGCGGAAGGTCAGCCGCCCATCCGCATGCAGCACCAGCGCATCTGGCGGCGGCGCCTGGTCGAGCTTCGAGGTCTCTACCAGCGTCAGCGACGGATCGATGGGCCGCGCCAGCGTGCCCGCAACCATAAAAAAGACAAGCATTAGAAAAACGATATTGATCAGCGCAATCGTCGGTTCGCGCCCGCTGCCGCGCCGGTCGCTCATGTCCCGCCCCCCAGCACGGTCACCGCAGTTCCAGGCACCGCCCGCAGTGCCACCAACGCGTCCGTGAGCCGCTGGGCGGTTACCCCCTGGGCCAGCGACAAGAGCACCGGTTGCACGGTGTCCGGCGCCGCATCGGCGGCCCGCAGGCCGCGCAGGTCGGCGCCCAGGCTTTCGACCGTCGCGCGCTGACCGTTGAGCATCATTTCATCCGGGGCCAGCCGCAAAAAGACCGGGCGCATGTCTGACGGGGCCGCCACCAGGCTGCTGCTGCCGGCGGTCAAATCCACCTCTGCAAAGCGCGAAAAGGTCGACGACAGCATAAAGAAGAGGAGAAGCAAGAATATGACGTCGATCAAAGGCGTCATCGACAGGCGGCCCCGGCGACGCTTAGGCATGGGCGCCCTGCGGGGCACGCGCAGCCGGCGACGGCGACGGCGCTGGATCGCTGCCCGGGTGGACCATCAGCGCAAGCGCGTGATCGGCAAAGGCGCGGTCCCCGTCGATGCGCCCGTCGAGCCAGCTAAGCGCCAGCGCCGCGGGCATGGCCACCACAAGCCCCGCCGCAGTCGTCAAAAGCGCCACCCAAATGCCGCCCGCCAGGATAGTCGGGTCCACATTGTCCCCCGCCGCCTGGAGCGCCTGGAAAGCTTCGATCATGCCCAGCACCGTGCCGAAGAGCCCCAGAAGCGGCGCCAGCTGCGCCACGGTGTCGAGAAACCGCAACCCACCGTCCAGCGCGGCAAACCGTCGGTCCAGTTCGGCCCGCAGGCGGTCCTGGGCCACGCCCTGGAAGCCCTGGCGCACAACCTGTGCTAGGTAAGACCGCGACCGGTTTAACTTAGCGCGGGCCCCGGCCCGGTCGCCCCTATCCCAATCGTCAAGCGCGGCACGGAGTTCACGATGTCGACCCACGCCGGACCGCGAAAACTGCCAAAGCTTATACAGCACCACCGCCACCACAGCCACTGACGCCACCCCCAAGATGGCAATCACCGGTCCGCCAAGGGTCAGCGCATCCTGCGCCTGGGAAAGGAGCGTTTCAATCATCCGTTCAGGTCCGCATCGGTGCGGCTTTTGAGCGTCAGCCCGGTGTCGCACGCGGTTCCTTCCGGGGCGGTGCAGGCGTGTACGCCGTTCAAAAGCACTTGGCCCAAGTTGCCGCAGGTCAGGTCAGGAACCACAAACTGGCGCACCCGCGGCCGCCCGGCGGGCAATTCGCCAAAATCGAAAAGCGTCAGGCGATCGACTTGGCCGCCCCTATCAAACAGCACTGCTTCCCAGACTGCCTGGTCGATATCGGCGGCCTGGCCGTTGGAAACCAGGAACGTCAGCGTGCAACCCGAAGCTGCGTCCGCCAATTTGTTGAGTTCCAGCGACACGCCTGCCGGTTCTTCTTCGGCGAAGGCCGGTGCCGCAGTCACCGCCATGCCCAGCGTCGCGACCAATGCTGGAGCCAGATGTTTGAGCGTGGGTTTCATAGGTCACCTCTTCAGGTTTGGGTCATCACGGACAGGCGCAGGGGCCACACGGCGAAGGAATGCTGAGCTGGGCCTGGCGACGCGTGCGCGGCGTCAAGCTGGGCCCGGGGCCATGTGGCACAAAGATCACCGCCCGGGCAATAGATGACTGATAAACTAAGGTATATGCGGCGATCGGCCCACAAACGCTCAATACCGAGCCGGTCGCTTGGGTTTGGGTCCCGGCCAGGAGTGTTGTTCTCGGGCGCAGTGGGCGACGCGGATTTCAGTTTCGCCACCAAACCCTCGCGCGGGGCGCGCGCCCATGTCATCGGGCGCAGCTAGCCCGCGCAGGGGATAGCGGTCACATGATTATCCCACTGGCGCGCAAGCTCACGGCGAGGTCCTGCACCCCGGCCCACCGGTAAAACAACGCCTGTGCCGGTGGTGAAAAGCACGCCGCCAGGGCGCGGGGCAACGCCGCATATGTCGTCCATTGCCGCGCGCCAGACCGCGCCGGCTTCCGGGTCAAGCATCAGCGCCACGCCCGCCCGCGGCGCCGTGGCAGCGATGGCCGTTTCGCCATCGCTCCAAGCCACAGACCCCACGTAGGTGCCAAGGCTGCGCGCACCTGCCACCGGTGCCAGCGGCCCGCCGCGCCGGTGGGTCCAGACCATCGGCGGCGGGTCCCAGGGGTCACCCTGCCATTGGCCACCCACAGCCAGTGTGCCCCCCTGGGTCACCGCAATGTGGCGCAGCGATAGCTGATGCATATCTGGCATCAGCGCCACCTCTTCCAAAAGCTTTCCGCCGGGATCAAGGTAAGCGATGCTCGGCGCCATGGTGTCTAGGTTAAGCTTCTCGCGCCCCCGGTCCGGGTGGGTGCGGATGCCCCCATTGGCCACGATCAACACGTCGCCTGGACCGCGCAGGATCTCGTGGGGGCCAATGCCTCCCGTCGCAAAAGACCCCAGCCGCCGGTAGCCCGCGCCGACGTCCCAAACCCCCACGCGCCCGCCGCCGCCTTCGATGTGATTTTCGGTCGTGAAAAGCCGCGTCCCGTCTGAAGAAAAGGCCCCATGGCCGTAGAAGTGGTGGCCTAGAGGGGCGCTCAATTCCTGGCGGACATCGCCAGATTCGCAGGCGATCACCTGGGCAAAGGTGCCGGGACGGCGGGCAAAGACAACAATTTCCGCCCGACGCGGATGGGCAGCGCCGGCGTGACAGCGTGCAGGGGTAGGGATGTCAAATAGGATATCCCCCGCCGCCGAGACCCCCGATATGACGGTTGCACCGTCTGACAGCCGAGCGCCTGACACAAACGCCGGCATGCCTAAAGCGGCCCAGCCCACCTGCGGCGCGCCCCCGGCGGCCAAAAGGCCCGCCAGGAAGCCTCGGCGCCCCAGGCGTGCACCGCGACCGGCCGATCTTCCCACGCCCATCAATCCCCGTCGAGCCGGTTAAACCCCTCGGTGATACCGAGCTGAGGGCCAAGCCCCTGCTGGATCATCACGCGGATGCGCGCCACCGACTGCTGCAGCACCTCCACCCGGAAGCGTCCGCCCGGGGTGGCCACACCCGCAAAAACCGGATCGTCGGCCAGTCCACCCGCAAGATCGCGGGCCTCGGCGAAGGCAGCAGCGACCTCTGCGTCCCCGTCAGACAGGGTTGCTGCCAAAGCCTCCAACCCCACAAGCGACTGGGCCACATTGCGCAGGGACCGACCCGTGCGGCGCGCTTCGGCGCGGCGTGGCCGGGGCCGATCAAATGTGCCAAGCGGGCGGCCCAGACGCGCTTCGGCGGTGAACTGTAGCCCGGTGGTCAGCGCAGTATAAAGCGCGCGCAGCGCATCATCTTCGCCGGTGTATGCCCCTGCACCGGAAAGCATCTCCGCCCGGTGATCGGGCCATTCGGCGACTAAGTCTGCGGTCATTCGCGCGATATCGGCGGTGATCGCATGGGTCAACGCGCAGCGATAGTCGGCGTCACCGTCGTTGGCCACAATAAGCCAGTCGAGCGCGTAAAACCCGCGCCCGGCGATGGAGCTTTTGGCAAAGCGTTCAGGGTCGTCGGCGATTGTGTCCCTGGCCGCTATGAGCGCCATAAGCTGCTTTTGCGTCACCCCGCGAGTGTCTGGCCAAAATCCAAGCGCGAAGAAACGGTCGTCCGTTTGGGTGGGGCCAAATCCTACGTGACTGACCGCCACGAACGCGTCAAAGGCCGCGTCATACCGGGCGCGGAAATCGGGCGCATCGCAGGCAGCAGCGGCCAGGGCCTTGGACGCGTCATTAAGCGTGTCGAATTGTTCGGTTATCACGGTAAGCGCGCCAGGGATGTCTTGGGCTGCTGCCTGGGGGGCGGGGAACCAGGCAAGGGCCGCTGCGCAAACCAATGAAACGCCCCAGGGCAAAGAGGTGTGGGTCATTAGAGGCTCTCCAAAAATGCAATGAGGTCGCGGCGCTCTTCAGGGGTCATGCGGGTAACCCGGTCCCGGTGGCGCGCCGCCTCGCCCCCGTGCCAAAGCACCGCCTCCAGGATCGAACGCGCGCGCCCGTCGTGCAAAAATTGCGTGTGACCCGAGGCGCGGGCGGTCAACCCGATGCCCCAAAGCGGGGGCGTGCGCCATTCGCGCCCGCTGGCACGGCCCTCGGCCACCGGATCGGCAAGCCCGGGCCCCATGTCATGAAGGAGCAAGTCCGTGTAAGGCCAGATCAGCTGAAAGCTGTGTTCGGGTCGGTCTGGCATGCGGTGGGTGACAAACGCGGCCTTGTGGCAGGCGTTGCATCCGGTTTCAAAAAACAACCGTTTACCGCGCAAGACTTCGGGCAAGTCATGGCCCCGGCGCGCGGGAACGCCCAGATTTTGGGCGTAAAACGTCACAAGATCCAGTGTTTCGTCATCGACTTCTACCCCCCTGGCATCGGTGTCGCCGTGGGGGGCGTTGCGGCAACTGGTTTGGTAGAGGGTGCAATCGGCAGCAGGGTCCGGGAAAAGCGTGGTCGACAGACCAATATCCCCCGAAAATGCCCCAGCGGTCTGTTCGCGCAAGGTCGCAACGATGGCCTTGTGGCCAAATCGGCCAAGCATGGGCGCCCCGAACTCCCGCGACCAGACCACGTTGGGGCGACCTGACACCCCGTCCCCATCTGCGTCGTCAGGGTCAGCAAGAGCCAGGATATCTGCGGCGGGAACTGCCTCCAGCAGTCCCAAGCCGATCATCTGCGGCGCCACGCGCGGGCTAAGCCCTGCCTGGGGGTCCAGCGGTCCATAAGCAAGGTCGCGCACGCCGTAGCGGGGTCGGCGCAGCATTGCCACTTCACCGCCCGCCATGGGCACAGCAAATTCTTCATAGGTAAGGTCGAGCGTGTATTCGGCCGGGATACCCGGCAGGCCAAAATCCTGAAGTTGGCCACCGTAGGTGGGGTCGCCGCGGGTGGCCAAATGCCCCCGTATGGCAGATTTTGCGGCGGTGCTGTCGTCGGGCACGGCCACCCGCAGCAAGAACGAGATCGCGTTCTCGCCAGAGGTTTCCGGCGCGTGGCCGCGGCCATCATTGATGTGGCACCGTTGGCAGGACCGGGCGTTGTAGAGCGGGCCCAGCCCGTCAGAGGCAAGCGTGGAACTGGGCGACGACACCCAGATTTTACGGAAGGTCCCCCGCCCCACACGAAAATCCAACCCCGCCCCTAGGGGCAGTGTGCGCACCGGCTCCGACAGAACATTTTTGTCGCGGCGAATTGGCACCGTCGCGGCCCCGGCTGGCAGCGCTTCGAACTGCGACGGCGCATCGAAATTTTTCGGCGGGGCGGTGACCGCGGCAATGCGGGCCGCTTCGTCGGCGGTGCGTGAAGTATAGTTCAGGTGCAAATCACGCAGAGGTGTTGGCGTCACCCCCGTGGCCGGTAGGGGCGCCATGTATGCCAGGGCCGCGAGGGCACCCAGCCAAAAGCCTACGGAACGATACACCTTGGAATTCACCTTTCCTGATTATATTAGTCAGTATAACATCTGTGTCGACCGCGGGCATTCGCGGCGCACCACCGCAGACCGAAACCGACGCATTCCTACCGCCGATATCAAACGTTTATCTAGGTACTCCAGATGGCCGCAACCGCCCGAACCGTCGCATCCGTGAGCGCCCTGCCCTTTGACGGGAAGGCGCAAACTCAGGCCGGGTTAGACGTTGACCAATGGGCCGTTCTGAACCGGCTTCGGTTCCATGCTGTTACCTGCCGGGCTGCGGCGCGGCTCGACATATTTGAAGCATGCCGCACCATCGACCCAGCCGCGTCAGAGGCGCATATGGTGGCGCTTGTGCGCGTGCTCGGCCAGGCCTTGGACGGACGGCCTATTTTCTACAAACCTGGCACAACGGAATTCAGCTTTGATGAGCGGTGGCTGATGGCGGTCTTCGACGCCTCCTGCCGCAACGACCGCGCAAGCTTAAGCTTTTTAGTTTGTCGGCGCATTCGCAAGCCGAAACGGCGGGCGTTTCTGTCCCTGATGGACGGGCTCAACGCCGCCTGACTTCGGTCATGCATTAGTGACGCGGCGTCTCTTGTCGGTGCCATTATTCTTACCGGCCCGGTAAGTCCCTGACACTGTTCGCAATTCGCTATCTGCCCTTACCACCAAGGAGAGAGGTTCGTTTTCCGAGCATTTTGATCGGAATTTTTTTCACTTGTTTCAATAACTTGCACGCATATATGTGCGGGGAAGGTAAGCCAGCCACCGCCAGCCAACCATGTCAGAACACACACACGCCAATTCCAAATCGAAAGGGGACCCCATGGCCCAAACAGCCCATTCGCTTGCCCCGGAAGCGCAATCCGCTGTGGTTGAGGCGCTTAATCAATCGGTTGCGGAAACCACCGTCACGACAATGCTCGCACAGAATTTCCACTGGAACGTAAAGGGGATGGCGTTTGGCCCGCTCCACGCGCTGTTTCAAGAGGTTTACGAAGATCACTTTGGCGCCGCCGATGACCTGGCGGAACGTATTCGCGCCCTGGGCGGGCACGCTGAAGGACAGCTTTCGGTGATGCTAAGCCGATCAAAGGTCGACGAACATGACGGGCATGCCACAGACCGCGAAATGATTGCGACCCTGGCCCTGGCGCAGCGAACGTTGGCCGAAACGCTCACGGGGGCAGCGGCCATCTCGGCCAGCCAGGGCGATATCCTGACCGAAGACCTGTGCATCGGGCGCGGTCAGGTCCATGAAAAATTCGCCTGGATATTGGAAGCCCACCTAGGCTAAGCGTTCGCCACCAAACACAACATGCAAATCACGCGGCGATGGGGTTTTCCACGCCGCGTTTTTTGCATTTACGGGCATAGGTCCGCCGGAAGCCCGGGTACTGGCCAAGTTGGTCCTGCTGCGCGAGAAGGAGGATAAGGAAAGCAGCCTTCTCTTTGTTCTTCTTTAGTTTTTTGAAGATCGCTTTTTGCTCTTTAGTCATTGAGCAGGCGATGCAATGGCCCGCGCGTTTGAATTTGCACACGCTCAAACAGGGGCTCGGAAGTTTCTCGGCCATCGGGTACCTTGCTAGGCCGCGGCGATGCGCAGCGGGCGGGGACGATCGCACAGGTATGAAGCGCCGCGCCGAATTTCGCAACCGGGCGCGGCGTTGTGTCGGGTGATCTAAGGACCGTTTATCCGCCCAGCGGGATGATCACCGAAAGACCAAAGTTGGTGGACCCGACACCACCTTCATCCACATAGGCCAGGCCGGACGAAAGCGTGATGTCATTTTCAAATGTATAGTCGAGTCCGACAGACGCGATGTGATCGGTCCCAGTGCTGGATATGTTTCGGCGCGTGTAAGCGGCCGAATAGGTAAATGGACCGCGGAACAACGCTGCGCCTAAAGTCAGATAATTGGCACTGTCGGCGGTTCCACCAAACCCCGAAAACGCCGCCACTTCGCCGATGATTTCGAACTGATCGTCAACCGTGTAGACAAAGCCAAGCGCGCCGCCGGTCTGGTCTTTAACGTCGCCCACCCCGGCAGAGAGATGGCTTGCCGAGATGCTAAATGTCGTGTTGCCGGCCTCGATATCGTATTGCACCGCAATGTTGTTAAATTTGCCAGTGTTACCTGCGCCTCCTGCCGCAGTGGTGTTGCGACCGCGATCTGTGCCAAGAGAGCGGCTGAGCTCCGTGTCATCAAAGTAAAAGACGCTCGCTGTCAGCGTCCCCGGACCAACATCAAAGCTAATCGCCGCGCCCAGCGCTTCACCCAGTTCGTAGTCCTCGGCGAAGTTGGCACCGTAAAAGCCGGGCGCCACATCCCAGGCAATGCCGAAGGCGGGGCTGATCTTACCCACCAAAAGCTCTGCACCGCCCAGATCAAAGGCAAGGCCAAGTTCGCTCACGTAAAGCCCAAGGTCTTCGAAGGCGCGGTCGTCCGTGGCGCCGGTCACCGATTCAAGCGTGAACTCGGCAAATATGCTGACAGATTCGGTGATCTCGTATCCTAAGATGATGTCGGCAGCCAAGAAGGCATCCGTCAGCTCGTTGGCGGGTACATCTGAATCAATCACACTATCGATGCCGATCTCGACTTCGATTTCCCAAGAAAAGCGGCTGCTTTCTTGGGCGTGGGCGTTGGTCGCGAAGACGGCCGAGCAGGCAAGCGTTGCGGCGGCCAAAGCCCCGCGGAAAAAAGAGGGTGTCATTTTGGTCCTAGAGGTAAGCGCCGTGGGTATTGCCAAGGGTCTCGAGGCAGACCGACGAGCGCGGGTGGGGATTTTTTGCCTTGTAGGCGGGGCGGCACCTCCCCTGGTGCCCGCCGCCCCGCCTATGGGTATGGTCGTTCTTAGTCAGAGATCACTGGAACACCGCATCCGGATTGTCCAGGCTGTCGGACCCCTCAAACGCGATCTGGTTTAGGTCAAGCGCGGCAACAACCCGTTCGATGCTGCGGGTCTGGTCCACCAGCCCGTTTACGCCGCCCATGATGAGCGCCTCGCCCGCGGCGCTGCCTGCTTCGAGCATCTGGTCATAGGCAAAACCTGCTTCGGCGGCGGTTTTAATCCGAGCCAGGGCGAACATCGTTGCGGCGAGCTTCGCCTTCATGTCGGTGTCCAGATCGGGGGAATTGGCCGCCACCAGGTCCGAAAGCGATGCGCCGCTCACAAGCGATCCGTCCACGCGGACGTATTCGCCCAAGTACACGTTTTGGATACCCAAGCCGTCGTAGTAGTGGCTATTGTGGGTGTTATCCGCGAAGCAGTCGTGCTCTTCCTCTGGGTCGTTGAGCATCAAGCCAAGGCGCATCCGCTCGCCAGCCTGTTCGCCGTAAGACAGCGATCCCATGCCGGTCAGCATGGCCACAATCGCCGCATCTACATCCCCGGTAAGCGTGGCGCGCGCCGCGCCGTCCTCATCCCACTGGGACGCCATCCACTCCAGGTCGCTGACAAGAAGTTCGGTCGCCGCAACCAGGTATGCGCCGCGCCGGTCGCAGTTGCCTCCTGTGCAAGCGTCGCCCATGGCGTAGTCGGTCCAAGGGCGGTCACCCGCGCCAGGCCCGTGCCCGTTCAGGTCTTGGCCCCAGAGCAGAAATTCAATGGCATGGTAACCGGTGGCCACGTTGGCTTCTACTCCGTCGGCTTCATGGAGCGTCTCTTCGAGGAAGGCCGGGGTGATTTCGGAAGCATCCACAGTCTGCCCGGCGAGAGTAAAGCTGGTGTTGGCTACGACATTTGCGGCGGCCAATTCGTTTTCGTCCGTCGGCCCGCCGTAAGAGGCATCCACGTAATCGATTAGCCCTTCGTCAAGCGGCCAGGCGTTTACCTTGCCTTCCCAGTCATCGACGATTGCGTTGCCGAAGCGGTAAACTTCGGTCTGTTGATATGGCACGCGGGACGCAAGCCAAGCGTGGCGCGCCGCCACTAGATTGGCTTTGGATGGGCTTTCCACCAGGGCTTTCACGGCGCTGTGCAACCGTTTCGCTGTGCTCAGGCTGTCTTCATATTTGGCCTGGGCGATGTCGGCGTAAGTGTCGACGACGGCAGCTTTATTTGCGTGACCGCCCGCATGGGCCGCTGGGGCAAAGGCTGTCAGGACTGCGCCTGCCGCTAAGACTGCGGATGTACGGATCATATCGGTTCCTTTAGTGGATGGTTGGTTGAGTATTGGGCAAAGGGTCGTGGATTGGTATCTCTTGCTGGCCGACAATTCGCCGCAGAGCTAGGCCGAAGCGCCGGGCCAGCAAGACCAGGGGCCGTGCGGCCCTCGGGTTGACGATGTTAGATGCTAAAAGAAACGCGTCCTGGGTGGCGCCGTCTCGGGCTTTGCCGTTCACGCCTTCAAAGCCTGCGCCTTCGATAGCTGCGGCGACCATATGGGCGAAACACGCCTCGTCCCCGCCCATGCACCGGCAAGTGACGTCATGGCGTAAAAGCGGTCGACGGCCGTTTTCTACGCAGGCGTCGCAAAGCGCGCCTAGCACCGCAACAGCATCTTCCCCTCCGCGCGGGCCAAGTGCCACCTCAAAATCAACTGCGATCTGTTCGCGCGCGGCAGGACTATCGCACCAAAGTCTCAGGTAGACGATGGCCGAGGCCTCAATCGGGCCCAATTCGTTCAGATACCCGACAGGGGCGCCGCCGCGGGTTTCGGGGCTGGGTTTCATCATTTGGTTAGGATCAGTTTGTTAGATCGTGTGATGCGCAGGGTATAGACCTGCCCGTCATGCTCTATGGTCACAAGATCGCCCCCGCGGGAAAGATCCCGCGCCCGGTAACGGGGTGGACCGTTATGCCCGGTTTCCCGACCCGGTGCGGCAGCGGTGCCTGCGGCGGGCGATGGCGTGGGTGGTTCCATATGGCTCATGAAACTAGTCCCGAGTTTGAGTTTCTTCGGGGTTTGCTGGCGGGCAAGATTTGGGGCATCGCGTCCTAGACGATCTGGGAAAGTCAGCGGCCTGGCTGCCACTAAGGCGCGAGGGTGCCCCTTTGTTGATAGATTTGGTCGGGAATGTCAACGCAAGCTCAAAGGGCCCGAAAATGGCGCACTGCCGAAGCCATGCGCCCAGTGCAATAGCAAGTGTGACATTCCCGTTCGGATGGGAGCCGCCTAGCACGCAGTTCTCGCGCGTAGTTCCCGCTCGGGCCGCTGGCGTTAACCGGTTCCCGGCGCGTCCTGGGCTGCTGGCTGGACCGTCATGCGATCCTCCAACAGCGCGCTTAATATCCGCGCATAGGATAGCATCTTCCTTTTGTCTTCCAGCGACCAAGTCCGCGGCGCCCGCGATAAAGCCTCTGCTGCGCCTAGGGCGCCGGAACCCAGGGTGATCGGAGCACCGAGGTAAGCACAAAAACCCTCGGCCGCCATCAGCGGGCAATGACCGCCATTGGTCAATTTGTGCATATCGTCTATGACCAACGGCGCCCCTGTGGCGATGACCTGGGACGCAAAAGTGGCGGGATCCCTTGCGGTGTATAGCATATCCAGTTCGCCCACCGCGCCCTTCAACGATGAGTCTGCGGGATCGTCATCGCTGGCGCGCGCGGCAAAAAGCACCGTGTGATGTAGATTGTTGCCATCGTCGGTCAGAAGCGTAACGCAGCACGCGTCCAAACCAAGGTCCTCGCGCATTACGTGCAAAAGACGCTCGTGAAGGTCGCTTAGGTCTAATGCGCCAGCATCCGCCATCAATCCGCCCTCCCATGTGTCTCACAGATCATGTCGGCGGCCTCCCGCCAAAAGCCGCGGACCTGCGCCGCCAGCGCGCGATAAGGCTTGCCAAAAAGACACTTTTCCCGGACCCTTCCGACGACCATAGCCATGCATGACGCGCATGACCAATAATGATGATGTTGAAGCTCGGGACATTGCGTCGCGGCTCCTGGACCAGACGGGACGGGCGCTCGTGACCGGTGACTTCGAACTGTTCGCCCCTTGTTTTCATCTGCCCCAGGTGTTGTCGAGCCAACTGGGCGAGCGCACACTTTTGCGGCACGAAGAGGTGCAAGAAGTGTTTGAACGGGTAAGATGGCACTACCGCGGGCTTCAGATCACTAAGATGCAACGGCGATGTATGGCGTCTATGTTTGTGGATCACCATACCATCTTATCCGTGCACCGCACGCGCCTCTTGCGTGGGGCGGACCTGGTGCAAAAGCCTTTCAAGGCGCTTTCGACGATAACACAGGTGGGCGGAGTCTGGCGGATCAAAAGCTGCGACTACGCCATTAAAGACAGCCTGCGCCACAACCGTGCCATCCACGGCACGCGCCCACCGGCCACCCAAGCCGTGTAGGCGCCCTAACCCGCGACCCGAAGCCCAAGTATGGCCCGCGCCTGTTCCGGTGTAGCGACCGGTCGCCCGTGCCGGGCGCAAATTTCAACCGTCCGGGTCACCAAAGCCGCGTTTGACGGGGCCAGCGTGTCCCGGTCAAGGCGCACGTTGTCTTCGAGACCCGTACGGGCGTGACCCCCGGCGCCAATAGACCACTCGTTCAGTTCGATCTGGTGGCGTCCGATTCCAGCGGCGCACCAGGGCGTGCCCGGCGCTAGCCTCTCCAGCGTTTCCACATAAAAGTCGAACGTCGCGCGGTCCGCAGGCATGGCATTTTTCACCCCCATCACAAACTGCACGTAGAGCTTGCCCGGCAACCCCCCGGCCCGGTGGCGAGCCACAGCCTGGTGGATATGAGACAGGTCAAAGGCTTCGATTTCGGGCGTGACATTGTGCGCAATCATCTCCTGAGCAAGCCAGTCCACCAGGTCGGGCGGGTTTTCGTAGACCCTTGTAGGAAAATTGTTGGAGCCCACTGACAGTGACGCCATGTCTGGGCCGAGCGACAGCATCCCGCCGCGAGCCTTTCCGGCTCCGGACCTACCGCCGGTGGAAAACTGGATGATCATCCCCGGGCAATGCTTTTCGATCCCCTCTTTCAGGGCCGCGAAACGGTCTGGGTCGCTGGTGGGCGTTTCGTCATTGTTG
>JBCCMR010000031.1:0-14832 GCA_039026255.1 Pseudomonadota bacterium | reverse complement strand
CCCGTGGCCGGGTTAACGCTGTAGATGGTTTTGCCGGAGGCCGCATCGGTGAAGGCGCCGTCGATAAACGCTTGGCCGCGCGGGCGCATGCGGGCGGCTTTGTCTTGCCAGTCGGCGTAGCTGAGATCGGCCATGGGGGTCCTTTCCGGGGCGGGTGCAGGTCAGCGGTCCGTGTCGCCGGGGACGCCAAATGCGGGCGCGGCGGCGGGGTTCAGGGCGCGGGCCACGTAGTCGTCGACCTGGGGTTTGTAGATCGCCCAAACCTGGGCGAGCGCGGCGATGGGGCAGTCTTCGGTCCAGTCGACACGCAGGTCCACCGCAGTCCAGGGCATGCGGTCGGCGATCAAGAGCCCGGCCGAATGCACCGGCCCCGCCTCGCCCCGGAAAGGACCCCCATGGCCGATCTCAGCTACGCCGACTGGCAAGACGAAGCCGCCCGCATCCGCCCGCGCGGCCAAGCGTTTATCGACGGCGCCTTCACCGATGCGGTCTCCGGCAAAACCTTCGACAGCGTAAACCCGGCTACGGGTCAGGTGCTGACGCCGGTGGCCGAAGGCGACGCCGCCGACATTGACCGCGCCGTGGCCGCCGCCCGGCGCGCCTTCGACGACGGCCGCTGGTCGCGCCAGGCCCCCGACGCCCGCAAGGCGGTGCTCTTGCGGCTGGCGGAGCTTATCCGCGAAAACCTGACCGAGATGGCGCTTCTCGACAGTCTCGACATGGGCAAGCTGGTGCAGGACGCGGTGACCGTGGACGCCCCCGGTTCGGCGCATTTCTTCCAGTGGTACGCCGAGGCGACCGACAAGCTCTACGACGAAGTGGCGCCCACAGGCCCCGGTGACCTGGCGCTTGTCACCCGCGAACCCGTGGGGGTGGTGGGGGCCGTGGTGCCCTGGAACTTCCCCCTCGATATGGCCACCTGGAAGGCGTCGGCGGCGCTTGCGGCGGGCAATTCGGTGGTGCTGAAACCGGCCGAACAATCGCCGCTCTCGGCCTTGCGCCTGGCGGAACTGGCCGCCGAGGCGGGCCTGCCTGACGGGGTGCTCAACGTGGTGCCGGGCTTTGGCCCTACCGCCGGGCGCGCGCTTGGACTGCACATGGATGTGGATTGCCTGGCCTTCACCGGGTCGACCGAGATCGGCAAGAAGTTCATGGAATACGCGGGCCAATCGAACATGAAACCAGTCTGGCCGGAAACCGGCGGCAAAAGCCCCAACCTGGTCTTCGCGGACTGCGGCGACCTGGATGCCGCCGCCGACATGGCCGCCTTCGGGATCTTCTTTAACCAGGGCGAAGTCTGCTCGGCCAATTCGCGGCTCTACGTGGAACGCAGCATCCTGGGCGATTTCCTCGACCGTCTCGTGGCCCGCGCCCAGGCCATGCCCCCGGGCGACCCGCTTGATCCGGGCTCCAAAATGGGCGCTATCGTGGACGCTACCCAGACCGAGCGCATCATGGGCTTTATCGAGGCGGGCCGCGCTAGCGCCACGCTGGCCACGGGCGGGCGCCAGGTCTCCGTGCACGGCGCCGGGCTTTTTGTCGAACCCACGATCTTTACCGACGTGGCGCGAAACAACCCGCTTGTGCGCGACGAAATCTTCGGCCCCGTCCTGGCGGTCATCCCCTTCGATACCGAGGCCGAAGCAGTGGCCCTGGCCAACGACAGCGTATACGGATTGGCGGCGTCCGTCTGGACCGACGACCTAAGCCGGGCGCTGCGCGTCTCCCAGGCGCTTCGGGCGGGCACGGTGTCGGTGAACACGGTCGACGCGCTCAGCGCGGGGACCCCGTTCGGCGGCATGAAACAGTCGGGCTTCGGCCGTGACCTGTCGCTCCATAGTTTTGATAAATACACCGCGCTCAAGACCACCTGGATCAAGTACAAACTCTGATCGCGAACCCCGTCGCAGATGGCAGAGGAGGATGCCCCCGGCAATTGGACCGCACCCTGCGCACCCTCGACTGGGACCACTGCCCGACCCGTCGCGCCGTCTGAGCTTCACTGCGAGACCCCGCAAAACCCGCGGGCCCCCCGGGCGCCACCGCCGCGAACCGACCACTGGACCGGCCCCTTCTTCTCTGTCCTAATACTCAAAACCCCGGCCCCGCCGCGGGCTCGACGGCCTAAAAACTTGGCGCGGGTCAGCAGGCGCGCCCGGCGGTGCGGCCTGAAAAGATGCAGCCGCCCAGGAACGTCCCTTCAAGCGCGTTGTACCCGTGGTATCCGCCCCCGCCGAAGCCTGCCACCTCACCCGCCGCAAAGACCCCGTCCAGGGGCACCCCGCTCGAGTCTAAAAGCCGCCCCTCCACATCCGTATGGAGCCCGCCTAGGGATTTGCGTGTCAGAATCGACAGGTGCACAGCAATCAGTGGCCCGGCGGTGCGATCGAGGATCGCATGCGGCGCGGCGGTGCGGATCAACCGGTCGCCCAGGTAGCGGCGGGCGCCGTGGATGGCGGTGATCTGGGCGTCTTTCGTGAAGGGGTTCTTCAACTCCCGGTCCCGGGCTTCGACCTGGGCGCGGATTTTCACGGGATCAAGCGGCGCGTTTGGCGTGATCTCGTTCATCCCCGCCACTAGCGTCTCCAGGTCGTCGGCCACGATAAAATCTTTGCCATGGTCCTTGAACGCTTCCACCGCGGGAGGCGCCCCCTTGCCCAGGCGGCTCTTCAACACTTCGAGCCACTTGCCCGAGGCGAAGTCCGGGTTCTGCTCCGACCCCGACAGGGCAAACTCTTTTTCGATGATTTTCTGGGTCAGAATAAACCAGCTGTGTTGGTGGCCGGTCGACAGGATTCTGCGTAGCGTGCCCAGGCTGTCAAAACCTGGCAGGTAGGGCGGTTCCATCCTATCGCCGCGGGCGTCGAACCACATTGACGACGGGCCCGGCAGAATGCGGATGCCGTGGTTGGGCCAGATCGGGTCCCAGTTCCGGAGACCCTCGCAATAGTGCCACATGCGGTCGGCGTTGATCACGCCCGCCCCCGCCTGGTGGGCGATGCGCTGCATGGCCCCGTCTACGTAGTCGGGCACCCCGGCCACCATCTTCTTGGGCGCCGGGCCTAGGCGGTCTGTGGGCCAATAGTTGCGCACCATATCATGGTCGCCGCCGATCCCGCCGGTTGTCAGGATCAGCGCTTCGCCCTGGGCAGTAAAGCTGCCTATCGGGGTGCGCGAAGTTGGCTGGCCGCGCCGTGCGCGGGTGGGTTCAAGCACCTCGCCCGAAATTCGCCGGTCGCGGAAATCCACCCCGGTGACTTTGTGGCGGAACGCAAACTTGATGCGGCCCGCGTCCTGATGGGCGTTCACGGCGCGCTCAAAGGGGGCCACGACGCCCGGGCCCACACCCCAGGTCAGGTGGAATCGCGGCACCGAATTGCCGTGACCGTGGGCGCTGCCGTCTCCGCGTTCGGCCCAGCCTACCACGGGAAACCACCGCATCCCCTGTTTCCAAAGCCAAAACCGCATTTCTCCACAGGCGAAATCCAAAAACGCCTCGGCTACAGCGCGGGGATTTGCGTCTTCGGGGCGGTCAAACTGCGCCGCGCCGAACCAGTCTTGCGCTGCCAGTTCGCGACTGTCTCGGATGCCCATGCGCGACTGCTCTTCGGTGTCGACCATAAAAAGACCACCCAGCGACCAAAAGGCCTGGCCGCCGATGCTTTGCGCGCCCTCCTGGTCAAGGATCAGCACGGATTTGCCCCTGTCAGCGGCCTCCTTGGCGGCCACTAGGCCCGCGAGCCCGTGACCTACTACAATGACGTCCGCGCGAAGGGTGTCGGGCATGGCTGGGCCTTTCTGGCTGGCTGATATCTAGGTTAGAACGTAAGCGGCGCAGGCACGCCAGGCAACTGCCCGCGGACCTATACGTGGCGCCTGCACAGGCCTTGACCCTAGAAAATTATCAGGTCTTGTTGAAGCGCGCTAAGACTTGCGATCCCCTCCACAGTCAGAGTTTCGCCTGCGTCAAATCGAAAAACCGCGTCGCCACTTTCCAAACTGGCAAAGGTTGCCACCACCTCGGCGCGGGTGAGTGACCCGGTCCAGAGATCGTCGTTGAGCCTAAGCGTATCCGGCCCCAGCTCGAAATCGGCAACCGTATCGTCGCCATCGCCCCGGGAAAAGATAAAAGAATCTGCGCCAGCCTGACCCTGGAGCATGTCCGCCCCCGCCCCGCCATAGAGCGTGTCGTTGCCCGATCCGCCGCGCAGGGTATCGCTGCCGGTGTCGCCGCGCAGCGTGTCCGCGCCTGCGGCCCCAAAGAGCGTGTCGCCCTGGGCGCCGCCGCCTAGGTCGTCGGCGCCCACCCCGCCGTAGAGCGTGTCGCCCCCGGCTTGGCCGCGCAGAAAGTCGTTGGTGCCGCCGCCCAACAGTTCGTCAGCGCCGGTGCCCCCTTGCAGGGTGTCGCGTCCGGCCCCGCCGTAAAGCGTGTCGTTGCCGCCCCCTCCGAAGAGCCCGTCCACGCCCTCTTCCCCCAGGATCAGGTCCTGGCCGCTGCCGCCGATGCCGGTGTCGTTGCCGCGCCCGCCGGTGATCGTGTCGGCCCCGTCGCCCCCCGACCCGGTGTCATTGCCTGCGCCGCCCAGGATGTAGTCGGCGCCGCGCCCGCCCGAGATGTCGTCGGCGCCCAGCCCCCCTTCCAAGCGGTCGGCGCCGCCCTGGCCGTTGATGCTGTCGGCGCCTACCCAGCCGCCTAAGAAGTCGCTTCCTCCGGTGCCGTCGAGGGTGTCGGCGCCGCGGGTGCCGATTTCGGGGATGGCAAGCCGTTGGGAAAAGACGCCTGTGCCGCTCCCGTCTTGGAGGTTAGAGGTCCAGGTGACCACCACGTCGCCCGCATCGGTCACCGCCACGGACGAATTGAACTGAATGTTCGAGGTTTCGGTGTTCACTTCGTACTCGGCCATCATCGGATCGCCGACCGGTGTGCCGTCCGGCGCGTGGCGCACCACATAGACGTCCAAAGAAATGCCCGACCCGCTGGTGAAGGTCGTAATCCAGCCGCCGTCGTCCAGCATGGCCACGGACGCTTGCGACCGGCCGCCAGCGCCAAACGTTTCAACCGCGCCGGCGTTTTCGGTTGTCCCGTCCGCATTCATCACCCGGTAGAACAGGTCCGCGGCCAGGCCGTTGCCGTCGTTCGTCCCATAGATCACGGCGTAGCGATCGTCTGAGAGCGCAAAAATCGTGGGATTTCGGCCGCCATCGTCGTCATCCACATCCGATATAAGCCGAGTGGAATTGGCCACCGCGGCCCCGGTCCCGGCGTAGACGCGGGTGTAGATCTCGCTGTTTTGTTCCCAAAGGAGCACAAAGCCCCCGCCGGTCAGCGCGACCACCTGCGGATTGACTTCATTTGTGCCCACCTCATCCACAAGCTTGGTTTCCACCCCTTGGGCGCCGCTGCCGGCGGTGATGATCTGCGAATAGATACCGCGGTCGCTGGTCGTGCCGACCTGGCCCTGGCTTTCCCATACGGCGACAAGGAGTCCGTTCGACAGTTCGGTCACGTCGACGTCGACTTGGTTGAGCGCGGTTGTTGTGTTCAGCGCCACCTCACCGAAGGCTTTCGCCCCCTGCGCGTCGAAACGTTGGCCGAAGACGCCCAAATTCTGTGCGTCCGCAGCCTCCCAAGTAACAAAAAAATCCCCGCTTTCTAGGCTGTGGATTTGAAAAGACGTCGGCGTTCCAGCGGTGGAAGTGTTCACGACCACCTCGTTGCCTAGAGGGGTGCCGCCGCTGTCGATAATGCGTGAATACAGCTCCTGTCCGCGCCACACGACCAGGGCGCCGCCGCCGGGCAAGGCGACTACCTGGGGTGCTGCGCTGGCGACCGCAGTTTGGTTAACCTGAATTTCATTGGTCAGCGCTTGCCCGTCAGGACCGTAAAGCCGGGCCGCCACGCCGTCTGATCCGTTTTGCGAATTGAATTCCCACGTTACGAGGTAATTCCCGCCAGCCAGAGCTGCCACACTTGCGTCTTCTTGAAAGCCTGCGGTTGTTTGGTTCACCCCGGTCTCGGGACCCAAGGCCACAAAAGGCGTGATATGGTCGCCAGTATAAGCTGTCGGCATCGGGCACCCCCGTCTTGGCAAGCTGCTGTCGCGTTAATCTATACGCGGACAGAATGCCGCACCGGCGCCGTCTGTCAACCATTTGAGGTGTGCAGGCCCCGCGGGGCTTACATCGTGCGTTCGACCATCATCTTTTTGATTTCTGCAATAGCCTTGGCCGGGTTCAGACCCTTGGGGCAGGTTTGAGCGCAGTTCATGATTGTGTGGCACCGGTACAGCTTGAAGGGGTCCTGCAACTCATCCAGCCGTTCGCCGGTGGCCTCGTCGCGGCTGTCGATAATCCACCGATACGCGTGCAGCAATGCCGCCGGACCCAGGTATCGGTCCGAATTCCACCAGTAGGAAGGGCAAGACGCCGAGCAGGACGCGCACATCACGCACTCATAAAGACCATCGAGCTTCTTGCGGTCATCGATGGACTGGCGCCACTCCTTCTCGGGGGTGTTGGTGCGGGTTTCAAGCCAGGGCATGATCGACGCGTGCTGGGCATAGAAATGTGTGAGGTCCGGGATCAAGTCTTTGACCACCGGCATGTGGGGCAGGGGGTAGATTTTCACGTCGCCGCGAACCTCGTCCATGCCTTTGATGCAAGCAAGCGTGTTGGTGCCGTCGATGTTCATGGCGCAGGACCCGCAAATGCCTTCACGGCAGGACCGCCGAAAGGTAAGCGTGGGGTCGATCTCATTCTTGATTTTAATGAGTGCGTCCAAGATCATCGGCCCGCAGGTGTCGAGGTCAACGAAATACGTATCCACCCGCGGATTGGCGCCCGTATCAGGGTCCCAGCGATAGATTTTGAAGGGGCGGATGTTGGTGGCCCCTTCCGGCTTCGGCCAGGTTTTACCCACCGTCATGCGGCTGTTCTTGGGAAGCGCCAGTTCTACCATCTGTCGATTTTTCCTTCTCTCCCGGCTGAGGGGTGTCGCCCCCTGGCTGAGGTATGTTTACCACTTTCCTCCGGGGGGATGAAAGCCCTGCCGCCCAGGGTTTGACAGATATCTGGCGCGAGCGTCATTTGAATGCGTCAATGTGTTTCAGCACTTTGGTGCGCACGATCTCCATGCCGTGGTCCTGAATGTGGGACCGGTTGATCTCAAGCATGAAGGCCAGTGCCCCAGGCGGTAGGCTTTCGTTCTTGCCCACCGGTTGCGCGAGCTTGGGGAAAACTTCGGGCGGCACGCCTGCCAGTTCTAGGATCGCGCCGCCCATGGGCTTTCCTTCGGCGGCGTCCTGGCCCAAGTCGCGGAAGATCACCGGACCCGACACTTGATCTTGCAACCGAGCGCGGTGGGCATCCCAGTCCTGGGCGAAGGGCGCAGAGGCCACCCAATCGTCGAACCCCGCCCGGCAGCGTAGTTGTTTGACGACCTGGTTATGGGCCGATCGGAACCACCGATCCCAGTCGCGAGTGTAGAAGACGAAAACGGATTTTGCCGGCGCCACGGCCCGTTCGATCACGGGCATGATGGCCGCTGCCATGTCGATCATGCCGCCCCGGTCATCGTAAAGCTCTAGCCCGATGATGTTTTCGTCGGACACGATCCCGTAGGTGTGCCCCGCCTCGCGGGTTTTTTCTCGGATCGCTCGCGCCTTGGCTTTCAGCGCCTTTTCGGTGGTCTGGCTGGGGTCTGCCCAATAGGCCAGACCCGCGTTCTGTAAGCGTTGGGTCCAGTGCTGTTTGGGGAAGATTGCGCAATGGTCTTCCAACAGTTCTCGGTTGCGGCGTATCAGGGACTGAAAGATCGTTGTGCCGGTCTTTTGCCACCCCAGATGCCAGATCAGGGTGGTGTCCTTGATGTTAGGTTTTGCCATGGCGCCCTAGCTGTAGACGGGGATCTTGGGCACCTCTTTAGGCCGCACACCGGCGTTTGCAAAGACGCAGGACTTATAGAAGCGTTCGACCATAAAGCTGTCGGGCGTTTCGGCCTGAAGCCCGATGCCCCGGATCGGCAACTCCGCATAGCGCGTGGCCCGTTCGGTACAGAGGAGCTGTGCATCCGCCAAGGACATGCGCGCCACCGGCGGCTCGGGCGTGCAGGCCATCAGTGCCGCCGGAAGCGCCAAAAGCGCCAGGCGACGCATCAGCCTGCGCCCCGAACACTGCTTGGGCGTACGCCGCGCCAAGTGACTGGCTCTTGCGGGTATTGGCCCGACTTGGCGAACACGCAGGCGCGATACTGGGTTTGGATGCGGTAGTCTTCGGGCTCATCCCCGTTGGGTTTGAGCCGCAAGCCCTTGAGCACAGCGTCAAGCGTGCAGTCGGCCACCGCCTGGTCGAGCGCGGTCGTGCGTGCCTCACCGGGGGTGGCGGCAGGAAGCGTCACCGCGGCGCCTAGAAGAAGGGTCGCGGCAAGGCGGGTCAGGGTCGTTCGGGTCATCGGATCACTCCTAGCGTGCGCAGGATGGACTGGCGGTAGGCCGGCTCCCGCGTGGGGTAACGGTTTGCATTGGCGAAGACACAGGCCCGGTATTGGTCGCGCACCCGGTTGGGCGGCGGCTCTTCCCCGAAACGGCCGTAGGGCTGTTCGGCAAAGCGGATTGCCCGTTCCAAGCAGAGGTTTTCGGCCGCTTCGAGCGTCATGCGCGGGGCGGCCTCTGACCCCGGCGCGAAGGCTAGTGTCATCGCTAACGGGATAACGGCGAAACGCAGGGCGCGGTTCCCCAAAAACCTGATGGTGCGCCAGGCGGCATCTGCCGGCTTTCGGCGGGCGGGTCGGGTCATCGGGGCCTCCGTTCCGTTGTGGCTTCGCACAGCTAGGAGTGTGGCGCGTTAGTCTTCGTAAACAATGCCGATGCGCGCGCTTCCGCTGATTGTGATGCCGGGTTTACCGGCCTGGCGCGGCGGGGTCTTGCCCGACTTGGCGCGCACGCAATCGGCGAAGTTGGCCTGCGCGACTGCCGTGGGCCCGTCGAGGGCGCTACACTGCGCCATGGCCGCCGAAACCGGCATCTGGCCGTTCGACGCTACTGCCGGTGCCGCAAAGGCAAGCGCGGCTGCGATTGTTGTCAGGGCTACTCGGATGGGGTTGGTCATGTTTTGTGTTCCAGGATGTCGTTTGGTTCCGACAGGCTGGGGCCTGCGCCTGCGGGCGTCCAATCACGATATATGAGGGTTTATTGCGTCCCCGGCCGCTAATCCTCTGGGGGCAAACGGTCCGCGAAATGGGCCAAGAGCTTGTGTTTGAGCGGCTTGCCCGTGGCGGCGGCGGGCCAGTCATCGACACACAGCACATGCTGCGGCACTTTGTAAGCCACCAGGCGGTCGCGCAGCCAATCGCGCAGGTCAGCGCCCGTGGCGGCGCCGTGGTTGCGCACAAAGGCCACAATTTCTTCGTTTCCGGGCACCGGGCGCCCCACCACGGCGGCCATGATGACGTCGTCGTGGCGGCTCAGCATGGCTTCGATTTCGGGCGGGTGCACGTTAAACCCGGACCGAATGATCAGCTCTTTGAGCCGCCCCACAATGAAAAGCGCGCCATCCTCGCCCATGCGACCCAGGTCGCCGGTGCGGAAAAAGCCATCGTCGGTCATCGCCTCAGCGGTTTTGTCTGGCGCCTTGTAGTAGCCGCGCATCACGTTTGGACCGCGTACCTGCACTTCGCCCACACCGTCGGTGTCTGGCGCGGCGATGCGGACTTCGATCCAGGGGTAGGGGGGCCCAACGCTGACATCGTCGCGCGGGGCGTCCGGGTGGGTCGATGCGATCGAAGGCGCAGTTTCGGTCATGCCGTAGCCGTTCGATAACGGCAGGCCAAAGCAGTCTTCGACCCGGGTCTTAAGCCCCGGGTCGAGCGGCGCGCCCCCGGTCAAAAGCGCACGAAGCGCCGGAGCGGCCAGCGGCTCGCCCGACCGGGCTAGGTCCGCCATGATCGCGGCAAACATCTGCGGCACGCCGGGAAACCGGGTGATCCCGTCGCGCAGGTCCGCGATGGTGCGCGCGACGTCAAAGCGCGGTCGCAGGCGCAGGGCGGCGCCCGCTGCCATGGCATTCAGAAAAACCGAACTCAGAGCATATATATGTGTCCCCGGCAGCACCCCCAGCACCCGGTCCTGGGGCCGCACTGAAAAGTAGTCTGCCCCGCGGCTGGCCGCGAAAATCAGGTTTTTGTGGGTCAGCATCACACCCTTCGGCGCGCTTGTGGTGCCCGTTGTGTAAAGGAGCACCGCAACTTGATCGCCGTCCTCCAAAACAGGCTCAGGCGTGCTTTGAACCGCGGGCGTGGCCCACAGGGGCGCATCCCCCAGGCGGCCGACTTCCGCGGCACCCAGGCGCGCGGCGTGGGCGGCGGCTGCTTCTGAAACGTGCGGGGTAAAGAGCACTGTGCGCGGGGCCGCGTGGGCCACAATGGCCGCCAGTTCGTCCGCTGACTGGCGCGCGTTCACGAGCGTCAGCCAAAAATCCCCTTCTGACGCCGCCATGACCAGCGTCGCGTAAAGCGCGGAGTTTTCGCACACCAGCACCGCTCGATCCCCCGGTCGCAGACCGCATTCGGCCAGGATGCGGCCAAGTGACGCCACGTCACGGCGCAATTCTTCGTAGGAAATGGGTCGGTCATCATGGTCGATCAGCGCCAGGTTAGAGGCCGGTTGCCCCATGATTAGGTCGTGAATTCGGCGCATTTCGCCCCCTTTTTTCGGCTTTGCCGCCGCCGCCTGACATCCATATAGGGCACCGTCCAGCGCATCGCACAAGTCCTGATTTGTTCCTGAAATGCTTGACATCGCGGGGTCATGTGCAACCCTGTGATATGCCGTGCGGCGCTTTCCGTAACGGTCAACATGGGAGGATATAATGATTAAATCCGTGAAGCTCGGCCTGGCGGCCGTGCTGGCGGCGGGCATTTCCGCATCAGCCGCCTTCGCAGAAAACATCAAGATCGCGTTCATAGACCCGCTTTCCGGGCCTTTTGCTGGGACCGGGATCAACGGGCTGCACCAGTTCGAATTTGCCGCAGAAACGCTGGTGAACTCAAAAGGTGGCGTGCTCGGCGGGACAGATTTTGAGATCGTCGCCTTCGACAACAAGATCAGCCCTAAAGAGTCGCTGATCCAGTTGCAGGTGGCCATCGACCAGGGCATCCGCTTCATTGCCCAAGGCAACAGCTCTGGCGTGGCAAACGCGTTGACCGATGCGATCAACAAGCACAACCGGCGCAACCCCGAAGACCGGGTGATTTTCCTGAATTACTCGGCTGTGGACCCGGCACTGACCAATGAAAAGTGCAACTTCTGGCACTTCCGCTTTGACGCTAACGCCGACATCAAAATGGACGCCCTCACCGACTCGATCGCTGCGGACGGAAATATCAAGAAAGTCTACATCATCGGGCAGGACTATTCGTTCGGTAAGGCGGTGGCGGCCGCTGCCGTGCGTAACCTTGAAGAAAAGCGTCCCGACATCGAGATCGTCGGCAACGAGCTCCACCCGATCGGTAAGGTTAAGGACTTCACCCCCTACAGCCGCAAGATTGTGTCTTCGGGCGCGGACGCTGTGATCACGGGCAACTGGGGCGCCGATATGGTGGGCCTGGGCCGCTCGATCCTTGAGAATGGCTACGGTGGTCCGATCTACACCTACTACGCAGCCGCAGACGGCATCACCGCCGCCTTCGGAGACGCCGGTGTGGGCAGCCTGCGTCTGGTGGCCGAGGGTCAGATCAACCCGGCGCCAAGCGACCGCGCGCAAGAGTACGTGGATGCCTTCAAGGCCAAGTACCCGGACGGCAACATCAGCCAGGCGCGCATCGCCAACACCATCGAGATGCTCGCCAAGGCCATCGATGCGGCTGGGAGCGCCACCGACATGGTCGCCGTGGCCGACGCCCTGTCAGGCATGGAGCACGAAAGCATCTGGGGCGGTAAGCTGATGATGCGCCCGGGCGACCACCAGCTGATCCAGGATGTGCACATCATGGAGCACACCAAAGGCGTTAAGAACGACTACGACAACTCCGGCTTTGGTGTGGCTGTGGTCAAGACCGTCACCATGGCGGCCATGGACGCCCCGCACAGCTGCGAAATGAAGCGCCCGTAAATCGGCGCCCAAGTGCCGCGCGCCTGCACCCGGGCGCGCGGCCTTTTTTTAAGACCGAACTGCCGTTGCACCATGCCTGGGAGGGGTGAATGGACCTCGTATTTGTCAACCTTATTGATGGGTTGGTCACCGGACTTCTGCTGTTTATGCTGTCGGCGGGCCTGACCCTCATTTTCTCTATGATGGGCGTGCTGAACTTTGCCCATGCGAGCTTTTACATGCTGGGTGCCTACTTCGGGTACCAGATCAGCGTCTATATGGGCTTTTGGATGGGCCTGCTCATCGCGCCGCCGTTGATCGGTCTCGTCGGCGCCGCGGTCGAACGATATGGACTTCGCCAGGTGCACCAATACGGCCACGTGCCGGAGCTGATCTTTACCTTCGGGCTCGCGCTTTTGATCGAAGACGTGGTCAAGTACATCTGGGGTAACGACCTGCAGCCCTACGCGCAGCCGGACATCCTGAACTTCACGGCCTTTGCGATCGCGGGCAATTCGATCCCCGCCTACAAGGTCTTTATGATCTTCGCTTCCGTCGCGATTTTCTTGGTGCTGCTTTATATCCTCACAAAAACCCGCGTGGGGATGATCATCCAAGCGGCGCTAAGCTACCCGCGCACGGTTGAAAGCCTGGGCCACAATGTCCCGCTGATCTTTATGGGTGTCTTTGGCGTGGGCACGGCGCTTGCCGGGGTTGCGGGCGTGATCGCCGGGCCGGTGCTGGGCACTTTCCCGGGGATGGCCTTTGTGTTGGGCTCCATCGTTTTTGTGACCATTGTGATCGGCGGTTTGGGCAGCCTTTGGGGTGCCCTTGTCGCAAGCCTGCTGATCGGTTGGATTACAACTTTCGCGAAGTCCTACAACATACGCGCCGAGGACGTGCTGACCGGGATCGGTATTCCGCGACCGGAGGTGTTAAGCAACAGCTCATTCCGGGATATCTGGACCCTGACCAGTCCCCAGATCGCAGATATCTTGCCCTATCTCCTGATGGTGCTGATTTTGGTGTTCCGCCCCTACGGCCTTTTCGGGAAGCGTGACGCATGACCACCGTCGTCGATACCCCCCGCACTTTTGGCGGCCTGACCATGTCCGCCGCGATGCCTTGGATTATCGGGGCGATTGTCCTGGTGATCTTGCCGTCGATTTTCACCGAACGGTCCGCCATCACCATCATGAACCAGATGGCCATCACCATTATCTTCGCGTTGGCCTACAATATGCTTTTGGGCCAGGGCGGCATGCTGAGCTTTGGGCACGCGGTCTACATGGGGCTTGGCGGGTTCTTTTGTATGCACCTTCTCAACTATGTTGAAGACGGGGTGATCCACATTCCGCTGCCACTTTTGCCGGTCTTCGGCGGGCTTTTCGGTCTTGGGTTTGCGATCATAATCGGGTCGTTTTCCACGAGAAACGCGGGCACGGTCTTTGCAATGATATCCCTGGGCATAGGCGAATTGATCGCTGCCTGCTCGATTATCATCGTGGCCTTTTTTGGTGGTGAAGAAGGTATCTCGGGTGACCGAACCTACGCCACCTTCTTTGGGATCGAGTGGCTGTCGCAAATCGAGATCTATTACTTGATCGCGTTTTGGCTTTTTGTCTCGGCGCTGGCGATGTACCTGTTCTCGCGGACGCCTGTGGGTCGCATGGCCAATGCCGTTCGCGACAACCCCGAACGGGCGGAGTTTCTGGGCTACTCAGCGCGCTGGGTGCGGTTTTATTCCTTCTGCGCTAGCGGGTTTTTCTGCGGTGTAGCAGGGGCGCTCTTTGCTATGAACTTCGAAATCCTGACCGAAGAGAACCTAAATCTTGTGACCTCGGGCAACATTCTTTTGGTGACGTTCCTGGGCGGCGTCGGGTTTTTCTTCGGGCCTATTATCGGCGCGGTGGTGTTCACGCTTTTGCAGACGGTGCTGTCGCTAGAAACCGAACTTTGGACGCTCTACGGTGGAGTGCTTTTTGTGCTGACCGTGATGTACGCCCCGGGTGGGCTGGCGGGCATCATTATGATGCACCTGGCGCCGGTGCGATTAGGTAAAGCGGGCTTGCTTGTATTGCCCTACATGCACACGCTGATCCCTGGGTTAGTCGGTGTAATCGGTGCTGCGTGTATCATAGAAACCATGTTCCACATCCGGCACGGAGCCTTGGGCGACAATGAGATGACGCTCTTTTGGACTACGTTTAATAGCCACGGCGTTCTTCCTTGGGTCATTATGATCGGGGCAACCGTCATAGGCTTTGGCCTGGCGCGGATGGGCTGGCCCACCCTGCGGGAGGCCTGGGCCGAAGCAAACACCTTACCCGAAATGGATGCACCCTTAGCCCAGACGCGCCCAGCCTTGGACCCTGACACTGTTAACCCGGTGGCCGAAGTGCAAGGGGAGGACGGCAAGCGATGACCGCAGCACTCGAACTTAGCGGGTTGCGCAAAAGCTTCGGCCAGACCGAAATTATCCGCGGTGTTGACCTAGCCGTAGGCCGGGGAGAACGCCACGCGATCATCGGGCCAAACGGCGCGGGGAAGTCGACGTTGTTCAATCTGATCACTGGACGTTTTCCGCAAACCGATGGCACCATTTCGCTCCACGGTCAAAACTTGGCTGGCATGGCGCCCTACCAGATAAATCGATTAGGTCTTAGCCGATCCTTCCAGATCACAAACATTTTCCCACGAATGACGGTGTTTGAAAACGTGCGCTGTTCGCTTCTTTGGGCGCAGGGG